>NZ_JBEXPT010000026.1:0-60460 GCF_040612195.1 Streptomyces sp. NPDC006450
GACCGATCTGGTTGAGATCGATGAGGAGGTCCATCACCTGCTCGCCGGAACGGCTGTCGAGGGCGCCGGTCGGCTCGTCGGCCAGGAGCAGCGCCTACGGCGCCGAAGTCGACCTGATGGGCTTCCTGTCCGAGAAGGACATGGACGGCATCCTCGCCATGTCCGTGGGCGAACTCGTCACGCACATCGGCCGGATCACCCACGCCTCACTCACCCATGCCTCCCTCACCCACGCATCCGTGGGCCACGGGTCCGCGGGCCGCGCATCCGGGGGACACGGCAGCCACACCCGTACCTCTCCGGCCGGCGCCCGCGCCGCCGCCGCGACCGGATCGGACGGCTGATCCCGCCATGGCCTTCGTCCCCGCGGGCAGTGTCCGCTTCCACGTCCAACAGCTCCCGGCCACCGCGCACCCGGCCGGCACCGACGCCGCCGACCGCCCCGTCGTGGTGTTCGTGCACGGGCTGGTCGTCGACAACCTCTCCTCCTTCTACTGCCCCCTGGCCGTCCCGGTGGCCCGGGCCGGGCACGAGGTGGTCCTCTACGATCTGCGCGGCCACGGCCGTACCGAGCGCCCGGCCACCGGCTACGACAGCCGCACCGCCGTACGGGACCTCGTCGCCCTGCTCGGCGCGCTCGGCCTCGGGCACCGCCCGGTGCACCTCGTGGGCAACAGCTACGGCGGCACCCTGGCGCTGCACGCGGCCCTCGCCCGGCCCGACCTCGTCGCCGGCCTCACCCTGCTCGAACCCCCGCTCAGCGGGGCCTGGGTGGACAACATGGTGGACACCCTGTCGGCGGCCGCCCTCAGCCTGGAGGACAGCGCGGTACCCGCCGAGCTGCTCACCCTGCGGCTGCGCAAGGCGGCCAACCTCACGGCCATCGCCGACGACCTGCTCAACCGCACCACCCTCATCGACGACATCGCCGCGAGCCGGACCTTCACCCCGGGCGACTACGCCGGACTGCGCTGCCCCGTCCTGATCGTCTGCGGCGAGCACTCCGAACTGGTCCCGGGTGCCATGGAACTGGCCCGCCACGCCCCGCACGTCACCGCCGTCGAGATCCTGCCGGGCCTGGGGCACGACGTGCTGAAGGAGACCAGCGGAGCGCTCCGGGCGGCCGTGCTCGCACACCTCGACGCGACGGCCACGGCGGTCGCACGCACGGCGACACCGGCGCCGACCACCGCATCGACGGCGACGGTGCGGCCGAGGGCAGGAGCGCTGGTCCGATGAGGGTGCTCTTCACGGTGCCGCCGCTCGCGGGGCATGTCAACCCGACCGTGGCGGTCGGCGCCGAACTGGCCGCCCGCGGCCACGAGGTCGCCTGGAGCGGTCCTCCCGGGGCGCTGGCCCGGCTGCTGCCCGAACACGCCAGGATCCTCTCCGCAGGCGCCGAAGCGGGCGGCGACTACGCGATGCTGCACGCACGCTGGCGCGATCTGCGCGGGGTCGGGGCGCTCCGGTTCCTCTGGGAGGAGGCGCTGGTCCCGCTGGCCAGGGCGATGCTCCCCGGTGTGGTCCGGGCGGTCGGCGCCTTCCAGCCGGACGTGCTGGTCGCCGATCAGCAGGCCCTGGCCGGCCCCGTGGCTGCGCGGCGGCTCGGGGTGCCTTGGGTGACCTCCGCCAGCACCTCGGCCGAACTCACCTCTCCCTTCGCCGACTTCCCGAAGGTCGGGGAGTGGGTGGCCGCGCAGATCGCCGGTCTGCTGGCGGAGTGCGGGGCCGATCCCGACCCGGCCGGAGCGCCGTGGGACCCGCGGTTCTCGGAGCGGCTGGTCCTGGTGTTCTCCAGTCGCGAACTGGTGGGAGGAGACGTGAAGTTCCCGCCGCACTACGCCTTCGTCGGTCCGGCCTTCGGGGCCCGGCCGTCCGTTTCCGGATTTCCCTGGGAGCGACTGGATCCGGAGCGGCGCCGGGTGCTCGTCTCCCTGGGAACGCTCAACCAGGAGGCCGGGGGCCGGTTCTACGGTGCGGTGCTCGGCGCCGCCGAACGGCTCGAGAAGGAGGTCCAGTTGGTCCTGGTGGCCCCCGCCCCGCTGGTCGGGGCGGTCCCCGGGAACGTACTGCGGTGCGACAGCGTCCCGCAGCTGGAGCTGCTCCGCCATCTGGACGCGGTCGTCTGCCACGGCGGTCACAACACCGTCTGCGAGACCCTCGCACACGGGCTTCCGCTGGTGGTCGCCCCGATCCGCGACGACCAGCCGATCGTCGCCCGGCAGGTCGTGGAGGCCGGAGCCGGTGTGCGGGTGCGCTTCGGCAGGACCGGGGCCGAGGAACTGCGTGACGCGCTGACGGCCGTACTGGACGAACCCGGCCACCGCTGGGGCGCCCGTCGGATCCAGGCCTCATTCGCCGCGGCCGGCGGGGCCGGCGCCGCGGCCGACCGGTTGGAGGAACTCGTATGACGCGCTCCCCGCTCCCTTTCCCCGCCCGGATCCCCCTGTCCGTGCCCCTGCTCCTGCCCGGTGTCCGATGGACCTCCGCCGTCCTGCTCGCCGCCCTCGGCGCGGGCACCGTGCGCGCGGCCCGCCGGCTGCGGGCCGTCCCCGTGCTGCCCATGGCCGCGTACGCGGACGCAGGGGTACCGCGCGCCGCCGGGTGGAGGCTGCTCACCGCCGGAGGGGTCGAGTCCGACGCGGCCACCTTCCTCGCCGCCTGCGCGCACGCCGACCGGGAGGGGCTGAGGGTCCTGGACCTGCTGCCCGGCGACCTGCCCGCCGAGCGCGTGCTCAGCCTGCTGCGCCTGATCGATCCGGCCGGCTACCGGCAGGACCGGCTCGGCGAGGGACGCGGGGCCGGGTTCGCCGTGCTCGTCGCCGAGGAGGTGCTCGTCCGCGCCGGGGTGGAACCGGCCGGCCCGGACGCCACTCCGGCGGAACTCATGGCGGTGACCCGGCGCGTGAAGGAGTACGCCGCCGACGCCACGGGACTGGCCATCGCACCCGCCCTGAGCTGCGGACCGCGGGCCGACGCCGGCGGAGCGGCCCGGGCGGCCGAACTGCGGGCCCAGGGACTGCCGCCCGGGGCGCTCGCCGCCGCGCAGCTCGCCGGACTGGCCCTGCTGGCCGGCGTCGCCGTACGCCAGGGCCGGTGGGGGGCCGCCGCGGCGGGGCTGTACTGGATCCAGCCCTACCTGGCACTCGGCCGGCCCGGAGCACCCCTGCGCCCCGGAGACCTGGCCCGGGCCACGGCCGTCCGGCCCGTACGCTCCCTCGGCGCGGCCCTGCGCACGGCCGCAGCGACGACCCGCACGCCCCGCCCCGAGGCCGCCGTGACGCCGAACGGCCGGGCCGCCGCGCGGGACCCGGAGCGGGACGCCGTCGACGTGGAGGCAGTGCGGGCCGAGCCGGTCCGACCCGGGGCAGTCCGAGCGGAGCCGGCCCGACCGGAGGCCGTCCGGCCGGAGATCGTGCGGGCGGAGGCCGTCCGCGCGTACCGGGCCGACCTGGCCGCCGGAACCGACCGGTTCCTCGAACCGCGCCGGCCCGACTGCCCCTGGTGCGGCTCCGAACAGCTCTCCGTCCGGATCCGGGTGCCCGACCTGCTCCAGGGCAAGCCCGGCCGGTTCACCCTGGAACAGTGCGGAGACTGCGGGCACGTCTTCCAGAACCCCCGACTCTCCCCCGAGGGGCTGGAGTTCTACTACCGCGACTTCTACGACGGCCACGGCGGCGAGGGCGCGGCCACCGTCTTCGGCCGGCTCGGGGACGCCTACCGGGGCCGGGCCGAAATGCTCCGCCCGCACACCGATCCCCTGTCCTGGCTCGATGTCGGCACCGGACACGGCCACTTCTGCAACGCCGCCCGCGACGTCTGGCCGGACACCCGCTTCGACGGGCTGGACATGGGCGACGGCGTCCGCGAGGCCGAGCTGCGCGGCTGGGTGGAGACGGGATACCAGGGCCAGTTCCCGGAGTTCGCGGTGAAACTCGCGGGACAGTACGAGGTCGTCAGCATGTACCACTACCTGGAGCACACCCGGGACCCGCTCGCGGAACTGGACACGGCGGCCGCCGTCCTGGCCCCCGGCGGCTACCTCACGATCGAACTCCCCGACCCCGAGTCCCGGATGGCCCGGCTGCTCGGTCCGGCCTGGCTGCCCTGGTTCCAGCCGCAGCACCAGCACCTGATCCCCTCCTCGAACCTGCGCGAGGCGCTGGCCGACCGGGGATTCACCGTCCTGGCCGAGGAACACGGGCCGGCCCACCAGGGCAACGACTTCTTCGGCGCGGTGGCCCTGACCGCGACCCGGCTGGCCCCCGACCCGGACCGCCCGTGGGGGCCCCGGGCCACCACCGGCCGACGCGTGCTGACCGGGGCCGTACGGCTGGCCTCGCTGCCCTGCTTCGCCGCCGCGGCGGTGCTCGACGGGCTGCGCACCGCCGCGGCCCGGCGCACGGACGGCGGCAACGCCTACCGGATGCTGGCCCGCAAGGACACGCGGTGACGGGCCCCGGCGCGCAGGCCGGCCCCGTCCCCGCCGCTGCCGTCCCCGCCGCTGCCGTCCCCGGCACCACCCCGGTTCCCGTCGATGCCGCCACCGTGGCCCCCACCGGGGGAGACCTCGCCCGCCGGGCCACCGCCGACCCGCTCTTCCGCCTGGTCGCCTACGCCCTGGAGACCGCGCACGGCCGCCCCCCGACCGCCGTCTGGAGTGCCCCGTACGCCTTCCACCTGGGCTCCCCGGGCCTCGTCGCGGCAGCCGGCTGGCCGGTGGCGGCCGCGGCGGCCCCGCGCACCGACGGCCTGGTGCGGCTCAGCTCCCTGGCCCACCCGGCGGACAGCTGCGACCTCCCGCTGACCCTGTCCGGACCGCCGCCCGCCACCCCGGCCTGGGCCGCCCGCCCGTACGCACTGCTGCGCGTGCTGGCCCGGGCCGGGTACGGCCGCGCCGGGACCGACCTGCACGTGCAGGGCTCCCTCACCGCGGCCGCCGGGCTGGCCACCGAGGAGGCCGCCGACTGCGCGGTGGCGCTCGCGGTGGCCGACGTGCACACCCCGGCGGGCGAGGGACCGGACCGGGTGCGGCTGGCCCGGCTGATGGCGGAGGTGCTGCCGGACGGCGACGACGCCCTGCGCCGGGGCGCCCTCTTCGCCCGGCCGGGCAGGGCCCTCCTGCTCGGCCAGGGCCCGCCCCCGCCGGAGCCCCGCCGGCAACGCCAGCGGTACGTGGTCTTCGACCCGGCCGGGTCGGGGGCACGTCTGGTGCTGCTGGCCCTGCGTCCGGCGCCCGACGGCACGCAGGACCGTACGGCCGACGTGGCCCGGGCCGTCGGGTGCGCGCGCCGGGCCGGGGCCCTGAGCGCCTGGCAGCCCGGGCAGAAGCCGGGGCGGAGCGTACTGGTCCTGCTGCCCGAAGCCCGGCTGGCGGCGGTGCGGGCGGCGGTCGCGGAGGACTTCCGCGACCGGGGGCTGCCCGTGCCCCGCTTCCTGAACATCACCGTCGCCGGAGCGGCCCGCCGCGAGGCGTGACCCCGGCCCCCGACCCCGGGCCGACCTCGGCCCCTGCCTCCGACCCCGAGCACCCCACCACTCTTCACGAGGAGGAACCACCCATGCCCCTCCGTTCCCCGACCACACCGGGCGCGACCGCCCGCGCGAGACACCGGGCCCACCGGTCCGCCCTGACCGCCGGCATCGGCGCACTCGGCGCACTCGGCCTGCTGGGCGCCTTCACCATCGCCAACTCCCAGGCGGCCGAGCGCGGTTCAGCGTCCCCGTCGGCCGCGGCCGCACTGCCCGCGTACGACCACGTGGTCGTCGTCGTGTACGAGAACAAGCAGTACGGCGAGATCATGGGCAGCGCGAACGCCCCCTACATCAACCAGCTCGCGAGCGGCGGCGCGAGCCTGACCGGCATGAAGGCGCTGACCCACCCCAGCCAGCCGAACTACTTCAACCTCTTCTCCGGCGCCACCCAGGGCATCACCGGGGACGGCTGCTACACCCCGCAGTCGATGACCGCGCCCAACCTCGGCCAGGAACTGATCGCGGCCGGCAAGACCTTCGCCACGTACAACGAGGACCTGCCGAGCGAGGGTTCCACGGCCTGCACCAACGGCCAGTACGCCCAGAAGCACAACCCGTGGTTCGCCTTCAAGAACGTGCCGTTGAACACCGGCAAGACCTGGGCGCAGTTCCCGCAGAACAACTTCGCGGCGCTGCCGAACCTTTCGTTCATCGTCCCCAACCAGTGCAACGACATGCACTCCTGCTCGGTCGGCACGGGCGACACCTGGACGAAGAACAACATCGACGCCTACGCGCAGTGGGCGAAGGCCAACAACAGCCTGCTGGTACTGACCTGGGACGAGGACAACTTCCTCGGCTCCAATCAGATCGCCACCGTCTTCTACGGGGCGAACGTCAAGACGGGCACGTACTCCACGGCCTTCAACCACTACAACCTGCTGCGCACCTTCGAGGACCTCTTCGGCACGGCCACGCACGCCGGGAACGCCGCCAACGTCCAGCCGATCAGCGAGGTGTTCAGCTCCACGACACCGACCCCGACGCCGACCCCGACGTCCACCCAGACTCCGACTCCGACTCCCACGCCGACTTCGACACCCACCCCGACGCCGACCTCGGCCGAGCTGAAGCTGGCCAACCCCGGCCCCCAGAGCTGCAAGTTCAACCAGAACTGCACCATCCAGCTCACCGCCACGGGCGGCAAGCCACCCGTCCGCTACGCCGCCACCGGACTCCCCTGGGGCCTGACCCTGGACGCCGCCACGGGCCGCATCACCGGAAAGCCCTGGGCCGTCGCCACCATCCAGATCACCGCCACCGCCACCGACACCACCGGAGCCACCGCCACCACCACCTTCCCCCTCACCCTCACCTGGTTCTGAAGGAGGCACCCGTGTACCTGTCGACCAGCCGTGCGGCGGACATCGCCGCAGACCCTCCGGCTCCGAAGGGCCCCCTGCGGGCCGTCCCCGGCACGGTGCTCGCGCTCGGCATGGTCAGCCTGGTCACGGATGTCTCCGCGGAGATGGTCACCGCCGTCCTGCCGCTGTACCTGGTGGCAGGACTCGGCATGTCCCCGCTCGCCTTCGGCGCCCTGGACGGGCTCAACCAGGGCGCCACCGCGCTGCTGCGCCTCGTGGGCGGACGGGTCTCGGACCGCACGCAGCGCCGCAAGCTCGTCGCCGGCACCGGCTACGCGATCTCCGCCGCCTGCAAGGCGGCCCTGCTCGCGGTCACCACCCCCTGGTCGGTGGCGGCGGTGCTCGCCGCCGACCGGACCGGCAAGGGGCTGCGCACCGCCCCGCGCGATGCGCTGATCTCACTGTCCTGCCCGCCGGGGGAGCAGGGCCGCGCCTTCGGCGTGCACCGCGCGCTGGACACGGCCGGGGCCCTGCTGGGACCGCTGGCCGCGTTCGGCGTGCTCTGGGTGGCGGTGGACGGATACGAGGCCGTCTTCACCGTGAGCTGCTGCCTCGCGGTCCTGGGCGTCCTGGTGCTGGCCCTGTTCGTACGGGAGAGCCCCGCGCCCGCACCGGCGGCCGGGACGCCTTCGGCCCGCACCCTCCTGCGGATCCCGGGCCTGCGGCGGCTCTGTCTGACGGCTGCCGCACTTGGCCTGTTCACCGTCGGGGACGCCTTCCTCTACCTGCTGCTCCAGCGGCGCCTGGACCTGCCGGCCACCTGGTTCCCGCTGCTGGCGGTCGGCACCGCGGCCGTGTTCCTGCTGGCCGCGGTCCCCGTGGGCCGGCTCGCCGACCGGCTGGGCCGCCACCGGGTCTTCCTCGGCGGCCACCTGCTGCTGCTCGGCGCCTGCCTGCTGCTCCTGGCGCCGGTACCGCCCGGGCCCGTGCTCGCGGTCGGGGTCCTCGCCCTGCTCGGCCTGTTCTACGCGGCCACCGACGGGGTACTGATGGCCGCCGCCGGGCCGCTGCTGCCCCCCGGGCTGCGCACCACCGGGCTGGCGGTGCTCCAGACGGCGCAGGCCCTGGCCCGCTTCGCGGGCTCCCTGCTCTTCGGAGCCGCCTGGACCCTGTGGGGACCGGGCCCGGCGCTGGCCGCGGCGGCCGGCGGACTGCTGCTGGCGCTGACCGCCACGGCCGCCGCCACGTCCGCCTTCACGGACCGCGGTCCCGCCGACGGGGAGGAATCCCCCGAGCGGTGAGGGCGGGGCCGACCGGCGGCCCCGCCTCCTCCCCTCACGTCAGGCCGGCGCTCCGCTCGGCTGCGGCTCCTTCGCGGCCCGCCGGCGCAGCGAGTCCTCGTCGGTGTCCGCGTCGTAGGAGATCAGCTTCGGCAGCAGGGCGGCCAGCAACGCCACCGAGGCCACGCAGGCCAGTCCGCCGCTCCAGAAGGCCGGGCGGGTGCCGGTCCAGCCGGCCATCGTGCCCGCACGGACCTGGCCGAGCTGCGGGCCGACGGTGTACGAGAGCACCTCGATGCCCGCGAGCCGGCCGCGCAGCTCCTCGGGGATCGTCTGGTTCCAGATGGTGGCGCGCCCCAGCCCGCTGAGCATGTCGCCCGCGCCGGCCACCGCGAGGCACAGCAGCACGAGCCAGATGTTCCCGGACCACCCCGCGGCGGCGATGGCCAGCCCCCACACGCCGGCCCCGCACACCACCAGCAGCCCGTGCCGGCGTACCCGCGAGGCCCAGCCGCTGGTCAGTCCCAGGGCCAGCGAGCCCACGGCGCCCGCCGCGTACATCAGACCGAGCGCCCACACGGCGTCGAGCTCATCGGCGAGGAAGGGGAAGATGGCGTTCGGGAAGGCGAAGAGCATCGCCGCCATGTCCACGGCGTACGTGCCGAGCAGCACGGGCCGGCTCCACGCGTACCGCGCCCCCTCGGCGATCCCCCGCAGCGAGGGCCGCTCGGCGTCCCGCGCGGGCGGAGCCGGACGCAGGCGCAGGCACAGCAGCACCGATACGAAGAATCCCGCGACGGTGACCGTGTACGCGGGGACGTACCCGGCGTAGGCGACGACCAGACCGGCCACCGCGGGACCCGCGATGGCGCCGAACTGGTAGCGCAGCCCGTTCAGCGCGGCGGCGGCGGTGAGCTGGTCGTGCGGCACGATCCGCGCCATCAGCGAGTCCATGGCAGGCCGCTGCAGGCCGGTCAGCGCCGATACGCACGCCGCGACCACGTACAGCGGCCACAGCATGGGGCTCGGCAGGGCCGCGTTCACCACGAGGACCAGGGCGAGCACACCGAGCCCGGCCTCGGTCAGCAGGATCATCCGCCGCCGGTCCACGGCGTCGGCGAGGGCGCCCCCGTAGAGACCGAAGACCACCAGCGGGAGCAGTTCCACCGCGCCCATCGCACCGACCGCCAGGGGCGAGTCCGTCAGGTGCTTGATCTGGAGCGGCAGCGCGATCATCGCCATGAACGAGCCGAAGAAGGTGACCGTGCCCTGGTAGAACAGCAGCCGGAAATCGGGGCTGGACCGGAGCGGGCTCAGGTCGGGGAGTACGGAGGCGAAACGGGATCTGCTCACGACGGGCCATGGTCGGCGCCCGCCCGTCCCCGGGCAACCGAATTTCCGCGATTCGCGGCCGCCCTCCGATCCTGCACAATCGGCGGATGAGCGATGAAGACCCCTACCTCTGGCTGGAAGACGTCACCGGCGAGGCCGCCCTCTCCTGGGTGCGCGAACGCAACGAAGAAACGGTGTCCGCGCTGGCCACGGACCCAGGGTTCAAGGTGCTGGAGTCGGAGATCCGCGAGGTCCTCGACGACGACGGCAGGATCCCGTACGCACGCCGGCGGGGACGCCACCTCTACAACTTCCGGCAGGACGCCGACCACGTACGCGGCCTGTGGCGGCGCACCACCCTGGAGGAGTACCGCAAGGACCGGCCGGACTGGGAGCCGGTCCTGGACCTGGACGCGCTCGCCGAGGCCGAGGGGGAGAAGTGGGCCTGGGCGGGCAGCGCCGTCCTGGCCCCCGATCACCGCCACGCCCTGGTCATGCTGTCGCGTGACGGGGCGGACGCCTGTGTGGTGCGCGAGTTCGACCTCGTGGAGCGCACGTTCGTCACGGGAGGCTTCGAGGTCGCCGAGGCCAAGACCCGGATCGGCTGGATCGACCGGGACCTGGTCTGGATCGGCACGGACTTCGGCCCCGGTTCGATGTCCGGGTCCGGCTACCCCCTCCAGGTCCGCCGGTGGCGGCGCGGCACCCCCCTCGCGGAGGCCGAGTTGGTCTACGAGGGACGGCCGACCGACCTGTCCGCGTCCGGCTGGCACGATGACACACCCGGTTTCGAACGGGACTTCGTCCACCGTCAGATCGACTTCTGGCAGGGGGAGCTGCTCCTCCTCCCCGGGAACGGGGAGGCCGCCGGTGCCCCGGTTCCGGCCGAGCCCGAGAAGATCGATGTCCCGGACGACGCCGGTGCCTCCGTCCACCGGGAGTGGCTGATCGTCGCGCCGAAGTCCCCGTGGCTCGGCCACGTCGCGGGCAGCCTGCTCGCCTTCGACTTCGAGGCCTTCCGGGCGGGCGAGCGGGAGGCGGCGGTGCTCTTCACCCCCGACGAGCACACCGCCCTCGCGGGCTGGAGCTGGACCCGCCACCACCTGATCCTCACGACCAGCGCCGACGTCTCCTCCCGACTGGAGATCCTGACCCCCGGTCCGGGCCCCGACGGCTGGAGCCGCACCCCGCTGGCGGGCGTACCGCCGCTGTCCACGGCCTCGGTGGTCGGCACCGACCCGGACGTGAGCGACGAGTTCTTCCTCGACGTCTCGGGCCACCTCCAGCCGTCCACCCTCTACCGGGGTACGGCCCCGGCCGGGGCCGACGAGACCGTCAAGCAGGGCCCGTCCCTCTTCGACACCGCCGGCCTCGCGGTCCGCCAGTACTTCGCGCGCTCCGCGGACGGCACGCGGGTCCCGTACTTCGTCGTCGGACCCGAGGACCGCACCGGCCCCGGGCCCACCCTGCTCTACGGCTACGGCGGCTTCGAGGTCACCATGGTCCCGGGCTACAGCGCCGTCACCGGCCGCGCCTGGCTCGCGCGCGGCGGCACCTACGTGGTGGCGGGCATCCGGGGCGGGCACGAGTACGGGCCCTCATGGCACAAGGCCGCGCTCGGGGCGAACCGGGTCCGGGCCTACGAGGACTTCGCCGCCGTGGCCCGGGACCTCATCGCCCGGGACGTCACCACCCCCGCCCAGCTCGGCATCGAAGGCGGCAGCAACGGCGGGCTGCTCATGGGCGCGATGCTCACCCGCGACCCCGAACTGTTCGGCGCGGTCGTCGCCCACGTGCCGCTGCTGGACATGCTCCGCTTCCACAAGCTGCTCGCCGGGGCGAGCTGGATCGCCGAGTACGGGGACCCCGACAGCCCGGCCGACCGGCCCCACCTGGAACGGATCTCCCCGTACCACCAGGTCCGGACGGAGGGGCCCCCGTATCCGCCGCTGCTCCTGCTGACCTCGACCCGCGACGACCGCGTCCACCCCGGGCACGCCCGAAAGATGGCCGCACGGCTGCGGGAGTCGGGGCACCCCGTCCTCTTCCACGAGCACCTCGGCGGAGGCCACGCGGGCGCCACCGACCACGGGCAGACCGCCTTCAACGAGGCGCTGGTCCACACCTTCCTGTGGGAGCGGCTGACCCCGCCGAGGTGACGGTTCTTCCGAGGTGACCGTTTCTCCGCGGTGACCGGTCCTGCGCGGTGACCGGTCCTGCGCGAGCGCGCGGTCCGGGATCAGATCTGGCAGCTGATCTCGGCCGCGACGCGTTCGCCGGAGACGACTGCCGCGTTCAGCGTGGAGTTCGGCCTGCCCGGGGAAGGCGACCGACAGACGGTGGCCACGCTTCTTCCGCGTGGGGAACCGGGCCGGATGGCCAGGTTCCAGACGTTGTCGTACGCCCGGTCCAGGGCGCGCACGATCTGCTGTCCGGCCTGCGCGGGCAGGTCACCGATCCAGTCGAGGTCCGCGCGGGCTGCGGTCAGTTGCTTGCACTGCTCCGCAGACCGCAACGTGTACCGGCGCTGCTCCCACAGGTACACGCGCTGCTCAAGAGCCAGGTTCCCCAGAGCGCGCGGGATGTGTCGACTCTGTTTCGGTGTGACGGTGGCGGGTCAGCGAGCCGGACCGGGCTCCGCTCAGCGCCCGGACCCGGTTCTCGATCGCGGTGATCAGCGCCTCGACCCGGGCCTGGAAGATCTGCTCGTCCGTCACCTCGGCCAGTTCGCCGCTCAGTCGGGTGATGTGGGGGAAGCCCTCGGGGTCGACCAGCCGGTACTCGCGGTTCCACGAGGACTCGTCGGCCGCCCGGATCTCCGGGGCGAAGAGCAGGTAGGCGGCGCGCTGGCCGACGTAGGCGAGGAGGGAGTCGCCGACCATCCGGTAGTGGACGGCCGCCTCGGCCCCGTGGAGGCCGGCCTCGGTCACCGCGCCGAGGATCAGCTCCACGACGCGGAACTCGTTGGGCCTGCGGGTGGTGCGGCTGGCCATGGTCGAGCCGACCACCGGGTACCTGAGGGCGACTTCGAGGGAGCCGTCGGCGAGGGCCCGCAGCCGGTCCTTCCAGTCGAGTCCCGCGGGGATCCTGTCGAGCACCTCGCCGAGCGTGCGGTCGGCGACGGACAGCAGGAGATCGTCCTTGTCGCGGAAGTGCCGGTAGATCGCGGTCGGGTCGGCGCCGAGCTCCTCACCGAGACGCCGGACGGTGAAGGCGTCCTCGCTGCCGCGGGCCGCGATGCGCAGGCTCGCTTCGATGATCGCGTCGGGTGTGAGCTGGCTGCCCGCGCGCTTGGACCGGGCTGGTGTGTCGGATGGCTTCGGCATGGTGGGGCCAGTGTAACGATGTGGAACAGAGCGAGCGCAACACCGTTGACAACATTGTTGCGCTCCCGTTCACTCCTCCTCAACGAACCAGCCGAGCGGGGCTCACCCGCCGAGCCGAAGGATGCGTCGATGGGCAAGACCAGGCAGCGTGCCGACATCGTCTTCGTAGGGGGCCGGGTCTTCACCGGGACCTCACCGACCCCGATCGACGCCGCCGTCGCCGTCGGAGGCGGCCGGATCCTCGCCGTCGCCGACGCGGCCACCGTGCGATCCCTCGCGGACGCCGGCACCGAGGTGGTCGACCTCGCGGGAGGACTGCTCGTCCCCGGATTCCAGGACGCCCACGTGCACCCCGTGGTGGCCGGCGTCCAGATGCTCGGCTGCGACCTGAGCGAGGAGCGCACCATCGACGGCTACCTCGCGGTGGTCGCGGCATTCGCCGAAGCCCACCCCGATGCGGCCTGGATCCGCGGCGGCGGCTGGTCGATGGACGTCTTCCCCGGGGGCACGCCGACCCGCGCCATGCTCGACGCGGTGGTACCGGACCGGCCGGTCCTGCTCACCAACCGGGACGGCCACGGCGCCTGGGTCAACACCCGGGCCCTCGAGATCGCCGGCGTCGACCGCACCACCCCCGACCCGGCCGACGGCCGGATCGAGCGGGAGGAGGACGGAACCCCGGCCGGCACCCTCCAGGAGGGCGCGGTGGAACTGGTGGCCGACCACGTGCCCATCGCGAGCCCGGACGAGGCGCATGCCGGCCTGCTCGCCGCCCAGGAGTACCTGTTCTCCCTCGGCGTGACCAGCTGGCAGGACGCCATGATCGGCGCCTTCCCCGGCAACCCCGACAACTACGGTGTCTACCTGCGCGCCGCCCGCGAGGGCTCCCTGCGCGCCCGCGTCATCGGCGCCCTGTGGTGGGACCGCGAGCGCGGCCTGGAGCAGATACCCGACCTGGAGGAGCGCCGCGCCGGGGGACAGGTCGGCCGTTTCAACGCCACCAGCGTGAAGATGATGCAGGACGGCATCGCCGAGAACTTCACCGCCGGGATGCTGGAGCCCTACCTCGACGGCTGCGGCTGCGCCACCGACAACTCCGGGCTCAGCTTCATCGACCCAAAGGTGCTCACCGAGGCCGTGGGCCGCCTCGACCGCTCCGGCTTCCAGATCCACTTCCACGCCCTGGGCGACCGGGCCGTGCGCGAGGTGCTCGACGCCCTCGCCGCAGCCCGCGAGGCCAACGGCGCCAACGACAACCGCCACCACCTCGCGCACCTCCAGCTCGTCCACCCAGAGGACATCGAGCGCTTCGCGAGCCTGGACGCGGCGGCCAACATCCAGGCCCTGTGGGCCGCCCACGAACCGCAGATGGACGAGCTCACGATCCCCTTCCTGGGAGCGGAACGGGCCCGCCTCCAGTACCCGTTCGGCGACCTCCGGCGCGCCGGAGCCCGCCTCGTCGCCGGCAGCGACTGGTCGGTCAGCAGCCCCAACCCGCTGTGGGGGATCCACGTCGCGGTCAACCGCTCCGTACCCGACGAGGCACCCAACGCGGCCGGGACCTTCGAACCGGCGCCGCCCTTCTTCCCGGAGCAGGCCCTCACCCTCTCCGAGGCGCTCACCGCCTACACCGCCGGCAGCGCGTGGGTGAACCATCTCGACGAGGTCACCGGCACCGTCGAGGAGGGCAAGTACGCGGACCTGGTCGTCCTGGACCGGGACCCCTTCGCGCACCCCCCGGGGGAGATCGCCGACACCCGCGTGCTGCGCACGTACATCGACGGCGAACTGGTCTTCGCCGCCACCGACTGAGCGGTCGCGGCGCGCGCAGCCACGGCGCGCGCAGCCATCGCACGCACCTCCACCGGCCGGCCCCGCCACCGGCCGAGCGTCACCCACCCCACCGAGCTCATCCCTCAGGGAGCCAGACGATGCCATCAACCCGATCGGGATCCCCGCTGCGCCGCGGCCGCCGCATCCGCCGCCTCCGCACCAGCGCCGCGGCCGCCCTCGCCGCGGCCGCCGTGCTCGTCACGAGCGCCTGCAGCGCCACCGCGCCCGACAAGGACACGGGCCGGGCCGCCGCGTACAAGATCACGGACAGGACGCCCGCCGCCGCCGGAAACGTGGACTCCTTCACCTGGTCCGTCTACGCGGAGCCGACCACCATCGACTACGCGTACTCCTTCGACTTCCCGCCCAACCAGATCCTCGCCAACGTCTGCGAGAGCCTGCTGCGCTGGAACCCCGACCTGACGACCTCCCCGGGTCTCGCGGCCTCGTACACCAACCCCACGCCCACCACCTGGGTCTACCGGATCCGTCCCGGCGTGAGCTTCCACGACGGGACGGCGCTCACCGCCGACGACGTCGTCGCCTCCCTGAGCCGCAACCTCGACCCCGGGACCGGCAGCGTCTGGGCGAACCAGTACAAGAACGTCAAGGCCATCGACAAGACCGGCCCGATGGAAGTCACCGTCACCCTGACCAAGCCGGACTCCACCTTCAACACGTACATGGCCGCCAGCCCCGGCACCGTGGAGTCCGCCGCCACCCTGGCCAAGTCCGGCAAGGACTACGGCAATCCGCAGACCGGCGTGAACTGCACCGGCCCCTTCTCCTTCGCCTCCTGGACCTCCGGCCAGTCCCTCACCCTCAAGCGCTTCGACGGGTACTGGAACCAGGAGCTGAAGGCGAAGTCCGGCGAGGTGAAGTTCGTCTTCCTCGCCGACGCCACCACCCGCGTCAACGCCTTCCAGAGCGGCGAGGTCGACGGCGGCTGGATGGTCCCGCCGAACGCCTACGCCCAACTGGGCACCACCGAGGCCGGAAAGCTCTACTTCGGCCGCAACACCACCGTCGCTGACGAGGTGGTCGCCAACCTCAAGGGCCCCCTCGGCAACCCCAAGGTCCGCCAGGCCCTCCTCATGGCCATCGACCGCAAGGGCATCGTCAAGGCCGGCGCAGGCGGGGTCGGCGAGGTCTCCGACTCGCTCGTCACCGACAACCTGTGGGCCGACGCGCCCCCCGCGACCCGCGAAGCCCTCATGAAGGAGCTGCCGAAGTACCCGTACGACCCGGCCAAGGCCAAGGCGCTCGCCGCCGAGGCCGGAGTGAACGGCCAGGAGATCGTGATCGCGACCAGCCCCCTGGACTCGCAGACCACGATCATCACCCAGGCCGTCGCCCAGGCCGCCACCGCGATCGGGCTGAAGCCGCGGATCGACTCCCTCTCCGCGGAGAAGTACACGACCCTCTTCACCGACCCCGCGGCCCGCGAGGGCATCGACCTCTTCCTCACCTTCTGGTACACGTCCATCACCGACCCGCTGGACATGTTCGCCTCGCTGGAGACCGGAGCCTTCAGCAACTACGGCAACTGGTCCGACCCGGCCTTCGACGCCGCCGTCCAGAAGGCCGTCGCAGCCTACGACCCGGCAGAACACGCGGCCGCCAACGCCGAGGCACAGAAGATCGCCTCGCGCGAACTGCCCTGGCTGCCCCTCTACACCCTCCCCGTCAGCGTCTTCATGGGCAAGAAGATCACCGGCGTCCAGCCCTCCATCGCCTACCTCTACTACCCGTGGGCGGCCGAGATCGGAGCCAAGGGATGAGGGCCGCGGCGACGGCCGCGACAGCCCGCGCCGCACGGGTGCTGCGCCGCCTGGCCGGCATGGCGGCGACCCTGCTCGTCACCTCCTTCCTCGTCTTCTCCTCCCTGTTCCTGGCCCCCGGGGACCCGGCCAGCTTCCTCGTCAAGGGACGCAGCCCCAGCCCGGAGGACCTCGCCGCGCTGCGCAGCCAGTACGGCTTCGACGAACCCTTCCTGGTCCGGTACTGGAACTGGCTCGAAGGCGTGCTGCACGGCGACTTCGGCCGCTCCTACCTCTTCCACCAGGACGTGTCCGCGGTCATCTGGTCGCGGCTGCCCTCCTCCCTGCTGCTGATCGCCGTATCCGGCCTGATGATCGCCGTGTTCGGCATCGGCTCCGGCATCATCGGCGCGCTGCGCCGGGGTTCGCGCACCGACCGCTCCCTGATGCTGCTCGTCACCGTGGGCGCGGCCGCACCCGCCTTCGTCGCCGCCCTGCTGCTCAGGTCGGTGTTCGGGGTGCAACTGGGCTGGTTCCCCACCATCGGCAACGGCGAAGGCCTCATGGACCGGCTGCACCACGTGATCCTCCCGGCGGCGGCCCTGTCCGTCACCTTCACGGCCCTGGTGACCCGCGTGACCCGCTCGGCCATGCTCGACGAGCTCGGCCGCGACCACGTGGAGGTCGCGCTGAGCCGCGGAGCGCCACGGCGCACCGTCATCCGGCGGCACGTCCTGCGCAACGCGCTCGGACCGATCGTCACCGTCTCCGCGCTCCTGGTCTCCGGCATGCTGGTCAGCACCGCGATCGTCGAGACCGCCTTCGGCATGTCCGGCGTCGGCTCCCTCCTGGTGCAGTCCGTCGACCAGCTCGACTTCCAGGTCGTCCAGGCCATCGTGCTGCTGGTCGTGGCCGCCTTCGTCGTCGTCAACGCCCTCGTGGACCTGGTCCACCCACTGATCGATCCGCGCACGGCCGCGGCGGGGAGCGCCCGATGAGCACCCTTCCCGAAACGGGCGTCACGACCCGTACCCCCCGTACCCCCGATTCCCCCCGCGCCCGGCGCGACCCGCTCGCCCGGCTGCGCCGGCTCGGCGGCAGCCGGCTCCAGCGGACCTGCCTGGCGCTCCTCGTCCTGTTCGTGCTCGTCGCGATCCTGGGTCCCTGGATCGCCCCGTACGACCCCACCTTCGGACAGCTCGGCGACACCCTCCTGGGGCCGAGCGCCCAGCACTGGCTGGGCACCGACCAGGGCGGCCACGACACCCTCTCGGCGCTCGTCGTCGGCACCCGGACCAGCCTGGCCGGCCCACTCGCGGTCGTCCTGTTCTCCACGCTCCTCGGCGTCGCCGTCGGCCTGTTCACCGCCTGGCGCGGGGGCTGGATCGACACCGCCGTCGGCCGGGTCCTCGACGTCCTGTTCGCCTTCCCCGCCCTGCTCCTCGCCATCCTCGCGGTGGCCCTGTTCGGCAAGGGGATGACGGCTCCGGTGATCGCCATGGCCCTCGCCTACATGCCGTACACCGCACGCCTCGTCAGGGGCCTGGCCGTCCGGGAGAAGTCCCGGCCCTACATCGCCGCCTACCAGGTGCAGGGCCACTCGCCCCTGTACGTCACCGTCCGCAGGCTGCTGCCCAACATCGCCCCGACGCTGCTCGCCCAGTCGACGGTGAACTTCGGCTACGCGCTGCTCGACCTCGCCGCCCTCTCCTTCCTCGGACTCGGCGTGCAGCCGCCCACCCCCGACTGGGGCGCCATGATCAACCAGGGGCAGGCGGCCGTCCTGCAGGGCCAGCCGCTCTCCGCGATCGCGCCGGCCGTGGCGGTCGTCCTGGTCGTGGTCGCCTTCAACGTCGTCGGGGAAGACCTCGGCGACCGGCTCGCGGGGAGGGACTCCCGATGACACTGCTCGACTACGAAGCCCTGCACGTCACCCTCCCCGCGATGGCCCGCCCCCTCCTCGACGGCGTCAGCCTCACCGTCGCGGCCGGCGAGGTCGTCGCCCTGGTCGGCGAATCCGGCTCCGGCAAGTCCGTCACCGCCCGCGCCGCCCTCGGACTCTTCCCGCAGGGCGCCGGGATCGGCGGCCGGGTCCGCGTGGACGGCACCGACCTGGTCGGCGCCACCCCCGCGAGCCTGCGCGAGGTCCGCACGAACAAGGCGGCCATGATCTACCAGGACCCCCGGGCCGCCATCAACCCGGTACGCCGGGTCGGGGACTTCCTCACCGAACCGCTCCGCCTGGTGCACGGCTGGTCCAAGGCCCGGGCGAACGTCAGGGCCGCCGAACTGCTCGACGCGGTCGGCCTGCCCGACCCCGTCCGCCACCTGAACCAGTTCCCGCACGAGCTCTCCGGCGGCATGCTCCAGCGCGTCGTGATCGCCGCCGCCCTCACGGCCGAACCCCGGCTCCTGCTCTGCGACGAGCCGACCACCGCGCTCGACGTCAGCACCCAGGCCGAGATCCTGGCCGTCCTGGGCCGGCTCCAGCGCGAACGGGGCCTCGGACTCCTCCTCATCACCCACGACATCGAACTCGCCGCCTCCGTCAGCGACCGGATCTACGTCATGTACGCGGGCCGGATCGTCGAAACGGCGCCCGTCGCGGAACTCTTCGCCTCGCCCCGGCACCCCTACACCGCGGGCCTGCTCGGATCCTCCCCGCCCCTCGCGGGCCCCCAGGCCCGCCTGACCCCCATCCCCGGCGCCCCGATGGGCCTGCTGGAGTCGGCCCCCGGCTGCGCCTTCGCACCCCGCTGCCGGTTCGCCGAACCGGGCCGCTGCGACCAGTCCCCGCCCGCACTCCTGCGGCACGGCCCGGCCGAGGTCGCCTGCCACCGCGCCGCGGAAATCGGCCCGAAGGAGGACCGTTGAGCAAGCGTCCGAGCAACCGTTCGAGCAACCTTCCGGGGAACGACACCGCCCCGAAACTTCCTCCGGAGCTCCTCCGCGTGAGCGGACTGCGCAAGACCTACCGGACCGGCGGGACGGAGGTCGTCGCCGTCGACGACCTGTCGTTCTCCGTACGGGCCGGCGGGGCGCTCGGCATCGTGGGGGAATCCGGGTCGGGCAAGACCACCACCGCCCGGATGCTGATCGGCCTGGAACGCCCCGACGCGGGCGAGATCCTGGTCCAGGGCCGGCCGCTGGCGGCCTCCGTACGGGGGAGGCCGGCCCGGCTGGCCCGAGCCAAGGCGGTCCAGATCGTCTTTCAGGACCCCTACCTCTCCCTGGACGCGCGGATCAGCATCGGCGCGACCGTCGACGGCGTGCTCCGACTGCACGGAATGTCCGACCGGACGGCCCGGGCCGCACGGGTACGGGAACTGCTGGCCCAGGTCGGCCTCGGCGACCGCGAGGCCGCAGCCCTGCCCCGCCGGCTCTCCGGCGGGCAGCGCCAACGCGCCGCGATCGCCAGGGCGCTGGCCGTCGAACCCGCCGTCCTGGTGCTCGACGAAGCGGTGTCCGCCCTGGACGTCTCCGTACAGGCGCAGGTGCTCAACCTGCTCGCCGACGTCCGGCGCGACACCGGGATCGGCCTGGTCTTCGTCAGCCACGACCTGGCCGTCGTCCGCTACGTCTGCGACGAGGCGCTCGTCATGTACCGCGGCCGCACGATGGAACACCGCCCGGTGGGCGAGCTCCTCACCGACCCCGAGCACCCCTACACGCGGCTGCTGCTGGCCTCCGTACCCCGTCCGGGCTGGGACCCCGACTCGATCAGCCGGCGCCGCCGCGAGCTCGCGCCCTGACGGCGCTGACGGCGCCGGAGGCAGCGCCCGTGGCGGGGGCGTGACGGCGGGGGCGTGACGCCGGGGCGGGTCCGTACGAGCCCGCCCCGGCCGGGAGGCTGACGGACCGGCACCTGCGGGCAGCCGGCAGCCGGGTGATCATGGCCGGGATCCGCCCTGGCGCCTCCGGAACGCATGGCGGAAGATCCCTCAGCGGGCGCCGCCCGTGCCTTACGATCGCCGCGGACGGTCCCGCCCGTGATCGCCGCTCGACCCGCACTCGTGGAGGTCAACCGTGTTCCGGACGGCCAGAGGAAACCGCACGCGCCGCAGCAGCCTCCGAATCCGCGTCGGTGCCGCGGCCGCCGCGGCGGGGGCGTTCCTCGTCGCGGGATGCTCCTCGAGCGGCGACGGCCCGGGCGAGGCGGCCGGCGGAGTGCCCGTCGTGGAGAAGGGCAAGCTGACGACCTGTACCCACCTGCCCTATCCGCCGTTCCAGTTCGAGAAGGACGGCGAGGTCGTCGGTTTCGACGTGGCCCTGGTCGACCTGGTGGCGAGCCGGTTGGGGGTCGAGCAGAAGATCCTCGACACGCCCTTCGAGAACTTCAAGACCGGCGCCTTCCTGAACTCCGGCGAGTGCGACCTCGCGGCGGCCGGGATGACGATCACCGACGAGCGCAAGAAGAACGTGGACTTCTCCGTCCCGTACTTCGACGCCACGCAGGCGCTTCTCGCCACCAAGCAGAGCGGCGTCACCTCGCTCGCCGACCTCAAGGCGAAGTCGAAGAAGCTGGGCGCGCAGGCCGGGACCACCGGCGAGAGCTACGCCAAGGCCCAGGGCTTCGACCCCGTGGCCTTCGAGAGCTCGGACGCGGTCCTCAACGGACTGCGCACCGGCCAGGTGGACGCGGTCGTCATCGACTACCCCGTGGTCCAGGGCTGGCTCAAGGACCCCGAGAACGCCGCCGAGTTCACCCTCGGACAGAACATCGAGACCGGCGAGCAGTACGGCTTCTCGGTGAAGAAGGGCAACACCGCCCTCGTGGCCGCGATCGACAAGGCGATCACCGACGCCAAGGCCGACGGCACCTACAAGAAGCTCTACGAGCAGTGGATCGGCCCGCTGCCCCAGACCACCCCGTGACCTCCCGGCTGACCCGGCGCCAGCGCCGCCGGGTCTCGCAGGGGCTGCAGTACGCGCTCTTCGTCGCGGTACTGGTGCTGATCTTCGTCTCCGCGGACTGGGACAGGCTGCAGAACCAGTTCGCGCAGAAGGACCTGGCGGCGCAGCTCTTCCCCGAGATCATCACCACGGCCCTGCGCAACACGGTGGTCTACACGACGTCGGGGTTCCTCCTCGGTCTGGTCCTCGGCCTGGTCATCGCCATGATGCGGCTGTCCTCCGTGGCCCCGTACCGGTGGGTCGCGAGCGTCTACATCGAGCTGTTCCGGGGGCTCCCGGCCCTGCTGATCTTCATCTTCGTCGGCGTGGCGGTGCCCCTGGCGTTCCCCGGCACGGAGATCCCCGGCGGCACGTACGGCAAGGTCGCGATCGGCCTGGGACTGGTGGCCGCCGCCTACATGGCGGAAACGATTCGGGCCGGCATCCAGGCCGTACCCAAGGGGCAGATGGAAGCCGCCCGCTCGCTCGGTTTCTCGCACGCCCGCGCCATGGTCTCGATCGTCATCCCGCAGGCCTTCCGCATCGTCATCCCGCCCCTCACCAACGAACTCGTCCTGCTGTTCAAGGACTCCTCGCTCGTACTGTTCCTCGGTGTGACGCTGTCGGAGCGCGAACTGACGAAGTTCGGACGGGACCTCGCCAGCCAGACCGCCAACTCCACCCCGATCCTGGTCGCGGGCCTGTGCTACCTCCTGGTGACCGTGCCGCTGAGCTTCGTGGTGCGCCGCCTGGAGGCCCGCGCCGACAAGGCCGTGTGAGGAAGACATGCCACAGGAGGCCCCAGCGGTGGACACCACGGCCACGGACGGCCCGGAGATCGAGATCCGGGGACTGCACAAGTCCTTCGGCACCAACCACGTCCTGCGCGGCATCGACCTCGACATCGCCCGCGGCGAGGTGGTGTGCGTCATCGGGCCCTCGGGCTCGGGCAAATCGACGCTGCTGCGCTGTGTGAACCTGCTCGAAGAGCCCAGCGCGGGCCAGGTCTTCGTCGGCGGCACGGAGGTCACCGACCTGGACGTCGACATCGACGCCGTACGCCGCCGCATCGGGATGGTCTTCCAGCAGTTCAACCTCTTCCCGCACATCAGCGTGCGCGAGAACCTCACCCTGCCCCAGCGCCGCGTCCTGGGCAGGGGCAGGGCCGAGGCCGAGGCCGTGGCCCGCAAGAACCTCGCCCGCGTCGGCCTCTCCGACAAGTCCGAGGCGTACCCCGCCCAGTTGTCCGGCGGCCAGCAGCAGCGGGTGGCGATCGCCAGGGCCCTGTCGATGGGCCCGGAAGTGATGCTCTTCGACGAGCCGACCTCGGCGCTCGACCCCGAACTCGTGGGCGAGGTCCTGGCGGTGATGCGGGTCCTCGCGGGCGAGGGCATGACGATGATGGTCGTCACCCACGAGATGAGCTTCGCCCGCGAGGTCGCGGACCGGGTCGTGTTCATGGACGGCGGAGTCGTCGTCGAGCAGGGCCCGGCGGCCCAGGTGGTCGGGGACCCCCGGCAGGAGCGGACCAGGAGCTTCCTCAACCGGATCCTGGACCCTGCGGCGGCCGAGCCGCCCGGGCCCCCGGGCGGGGAACCGGGCCAGGGCGGGGAAGCCTGAGCGCGTCGAGGCGCTGAGCACGTCGAGACCCTGAGCGCGTCGTGCCCCCGAGCGGGTCGTGCGCCCGCCCGGGCCCACCTGCGCCGCCGCGTTGATCATGAGGCAGGATGGCACCCCGTTCGGATGCGCACGCATGCGCGAACGCGGCCCCACGCACGACGAACTGACAGGTGACAAGGTGACCACACCCCTCATCCGGCGGCCCGAAGGGCCGGCCTCCGCATCCCCGGCCCGGCGACGGGCGGAGGACGTCCGTTGACCCGGGACCTCGTCCTGCACGACTGGCTGGTCGCAGGCATCGCGCTGGCCGCGGGCGGACTCGCCGGTCTGCTCCTGCGCGCCCTCGTACGGTGGCTGGCCAAGCACGCCCTCAGGACCCGGTGGAGCGGCGACGACATCATCGTCGACGCGCTGCGCACCCTCGCACCGGCGGCGGCCGTCATCGCGGGCGCCGCCGTGGCCGCCTCGACGCTGCCCCTCGGCCCGCACGTCTCCGGGTGGGTGAGCAACTCGCTGACCGCGCTGCTGATCCTCGTGGCCACGATCGGCGCGGCCCGCGTCGTCGCCGGCCTCGTCCAGTCCGTGGCACAGGCGCGGACGGGAGTGGCCGGATCGGCCACCATATTCGTCAACATCACCCGGGTCCTGGTGCTCGCGATGGGCCTGCTCGTGGCCCTCGAAAGCGTGGGCGTGTCCATCGCACCCCTGCTCACGGCTCTCGGCGTGGGTGGTCTGGCGGTCGCCCTGGCGCTGCAGGACACCCTCGCCAACCTCTTCGCGGGCGTGCACATCCTCGCCTCGAAGACGGTGCAGCCCGGTGACTACATCCGGCTGACGAGCGGTGAGGAGGGGTACGTCGTCGACATCAACTGGCGCAACACCGTGGTCCGCAACCTGTCGAACAACCTGGTGATCATCCCCAACGGCCGGCTCGCGCGCACGAACATGACCAACTTCACCCAGCCCGAACAGCAGTTGTCGATCATGGTCCAGGTGGGAGTGGGCTACGAGAGCGACCTGGAGCACGTCGAGCGGGTGACCCTCGAGGTGGTCGACGGGGTGATGGCCGACATCAACGGCGCGGTCCCCGACCACGAAGGGGCCGTGCGGTTCCACACCTTCGCGGACTCCCGGATCAACTTCACGGTGATCCTCGGCGTCGGCGAGTTCAGCGACCAGTACCGGATCAAGCACGAGTTCATCAAGCGGCTGCACAGCCGGTTCCGGGCGGAGGGCATCTCGATCCCCGCCCCCACACGGACGGTCGCGCTCCATCAGGAGGACCTCCGAGCCGCACCGTCCGCCGCGGCCCCGCCGCTCCCGCACCAGCGCGAGGCGCCGCCCGCGGCCCTGGTGGACGGCGGGCGGTAACGGCCCCCCCGCCTCCGGGACCCGGGGGGACACCGGAGGCGGGCGGCCGGGCGGCGGGCCATAAGCTGGCGACCCGGGCGGCCCGCGCCCGGTGGTTCCCGGACTCCGCCCACCGAAAGGCCCACGTCATGAGTGAGAAGGCCCGCAAGCTGTTCGACGCGCTCGACCTGAACAGCGACGGGGTCCTGACCCGGGTCGAGGTGATAACGGCCCTGCGGAGCAAGGGCCCGACCCTCGCCGCCCAGGGAGTTCTGCCCCTGTGGGCCGTGGGCGACGTGGACGCCTCCTCGGCCCTCTTCGACCGGGCGAACGCGGACGGCGACGACGTACTGACCTTCGAGGAGTTCGAGCGCGAGGTCGACCGCCGCTTCGGCTGGTAGCCGGGAGCGGGCCCCGGATCGGTGCCGGCTCAGTCGCGGATCCCGTCGCAGGCGATCCGCAGGTGCCGGGGCCCGCGCAGCACCGCGTTCTGCCGGTAGGGCGGGGGATCCTCCAGCAGCCGCGGGTTCTCCAGCCGCCGGGCCAGCTCGGTCAGCGCGAGCTGGGCCTCCAGCCGTGCCAGCGGTGCGCCGAAGCAGCTGTGGATGCCGCTGCCCAGGCCCAGGTGCTGGATGTCCTTGCGGTGCGGGTCGAAGCGGTCCGGGTTCTCGAAGCGGTTCGGGTCCCGGTTGCCGGAGGCCAGGATCAGCCACATCGAGGAGCCCTTGGGAATGGTGACCCCGCCGACCTCGATGTCCACGAGCGGGGTGCGCTGCGGCAGCAGCTGCACCGGCGGCTCGAACCGCAGCAGTTCCTCCACCAGCGGCACGGCCAGGGCGGGTTCCTGCCGCAACTCCTCCAGCACGTCCGGGTTGCGCAGCAGGGTCAGCATTCCGTTGGTGATCAGGTTGACCGTGGTCTCGTGGCCGGCGATCAGCAGCAGGGCCGAGGTGCTGAGCAGCTCCATCGTGGACATGGACTCGTCCGGGCCGTGCCCCACGGCCAGTTGGGAGAGCATGTCCTCGCCGGGATCCTTGCGGCGCTGTTCGATCAGCCCGGCCAGATACATGCCCAGCTCCATGCGGGAGTCGTGGGTCTTGCGCTGCCGCTCCGCCGGATCGGAGTCCGGATCGGGGTCCAGGCTCGCGGCGAGGGTGTCGGCCCAGACGTGGAACTTGGGCTCGTCCTCGCGCGGCACGCCGAGCAGCTGGCAGATCATCGTCACCGGGAACGGGTACGCGAACTGGTCGACCAGGTCGATGTTCCCGGTGTCCCCGAGGTTGTCGATGAGACCGGTGACGATGTCCTTCAGCCCGCCGCGCATCCCCTCGACGCGGCGCGGGGAGTGCGGCGGTCCGAAGGGCCGGTTGGTCATCCGCCGCAGCCGGTCGTGCTCCGGCGGGTCCAGCTTCAGGAAGCTCGGCGGCAGCGCCGTCGCCTCCTCGCTCTCGCCCTCGGCCAGCGGGTCCCCGGCCGTCGCGGCCAGGTTGCGGGCGTCGGAGCTGAGCCGCGGATCGTGCAGCAGGCTCTGGATGTCGTAGTAGGTGCTGATGACGTACGGTCCGGTCCCGTCGTGGAAGACGGGGGTCTTGCGCAGCTCCTCGTACAGCGGGTACGGGTTCGCGCGGCTGGAATAGTCCAGGATCTGGCTCAGGATGCCGTGGGCCATGGGGGTCCTCCGGGAACGTGCCGGTCAGTGCCTGGCGGGGGTGAAGGTGGCGATCCGGCGGTCCGCCGGCGAGTACCCGGTGAGGGTGATGGTCGGGCCGTGCGTGGGCACGGAGGGGTCGGGGAAGTCGGCCGGGAGCGGCCGTTGCCCGTCGGAGCGGCGGTCCACCGTGGTGAACGGGGGCGGGAAGGGCGCGCTGGCCTCGATCTGCTTCTCGTAGAACTGCAGCCAGCGCCCGTTGTCGAAGGTGACCGCGCCGATCACCCGGCCCTGGTAGCCGTAGACCGCGGTGAACCGGCGCTCGGACCGCGACCCCTGAGTGATCATGATCTCGCTGCCCATGGAGGGCACGCCCACGGACTTGATGTTCACCCCGAACTGCGAGGACCAGAACGCCGGCACCCACAGGTGCGGCCGGCGGTCGGTGCTCTCGCTCAGCATGTTGTGGGCGGCGGTCTCGGCCTGCGCCACGGCGTTGCCCCAGTGCTCCAAGGAGAGGAACTGGTATCCGAACAGCGCGTGCGGGGAGCGGGCCACGTCGCCCGCCACGTAGATGTCGTCGGTGACGATCCCGCGGAGGTCGAAGGCCCGGCAGCCCGCGTCGCAGGCGATGCCGCGTGGACCCGCGCCGAGTCCGGAGCCGGTCAGCCACTCCGTGTTGCGCTGGGCGCCGAGCGAGACGACCACCACGTCGCATTCCAGCGTGGCGCCGTCGGAGAGGTGCGCGGCCCTGACGCGGCCGGTGGAGTCGCCCTCCAGCCCGGTCACCATGATCCCGGTCCGCAGGTCGACGCCGTTCTCCCGGTGGAGTTCGGCGGCGACCGCCCCGATCACTCCGCCCAGGGCGCCGACCAGGGGGCCGTCGCCGCGTTCGGCGACGGTCACCTCCAGCCCGCGCTCCCTGCACGCCGAGGCGATCTCGGAGCCGGTGAACCCGGCGCCGATGACCAGCACCCGGCGCGGTCCGGCCGCCAGGGCGCGGGCCAGGCCCGCCCCGTCCTCGCGGGTGCGCAGGGTGAAGACCCCGCCGAGCTCGCCCTCGGACTCGTTCGGCCAGGGCCGGGCCCGGACCCCGGTGGCGATCAGGAGACGGTCGTACGGGACCTCCTCGCCGTCGGCGAGCTTGACCGTACGGGCCGCCATGTCGAGCCCGGTGGCCGCGACGCCCAGCCGCCATTCGGCGTCGATGTCGAGCCGTCGGGGGAGCAGGGTGCGGTCGGCGTCGGCCTTGCCCAGCAGCACCTGCTTGGACAGCGGAGGGCGGTCGTAGGGCTCGTGGCGCTCGTCGCCGATCAGGGTCAGCGAGCCGGTGAAGCCCTTCTCCCGCATCACCTCGGCGGCGCGCAGTCCGGCCAGCGAGGCGCCGACGACCACGATCCGGCCGGAGCGCTTGAGCTGGTCCAGGGTGGTGTCAGCCATCGGACGCCTCCCCTCCGGCGCCGGCGGTCGCGGCTGCCGGCGTGCGCGCGGAGGCGCCGCCCGGGCGGTCCAGATCGTCCACGAGGATGGCCTGCACGGGGCAGGCGGCCGCGGCCTGGGCCACGCGCTCGCGCTGGGCCTCCTCGGCCTGCGGATCGTAGAGCAGCCCTTCGTCCCCGTGCATCGCGAAGACGTCGGGGGCGAGGAAGGCGCACTGTGCGTATCCCTGACACCGGTTGAGATCGACGACGAGCCTCAGCAAGGTGTGGTCCTTTCAGTGCCCCCCTGGGCTTCCCGGACCAGCGTGCGCGCGCTCGTGCCGCAGGGCCCGTCCGCAGCGGCCATCGGAGTGAGGTCCTGGCGCCCATCAGGAGGCCGGCCCGGTGGCCGGGGCGGTGGCCGTGTGGGGGCGGCCCCGGCCGGACCGCAGGATGTACAGGCTCACCACCAGGGCCCAGGCCGGGAAGACCAGCTCGGACCAGGGCACGGAGGAGCCCGCCACCAGCAGCACCAGACCGGCGAGGTATCCGGCCAGGGCCAGCGGGCGCGGGAAGACCCCGAGCCGGCGGCCGATCGTGGAGGTGGCGAACACGAAGACGGCGGCCATCCGCATCCCGTAGGTGGTCAGCAGCGTGTAGGCGAAGTGGCGGCCGAACTGCTGGGGCTGATCGGAGTCCAGCACCGTCCCGGCGGCCGCGGCGGCGCCGAAGAGGCTCGCGACGAAGATCAGTCCGCTGCCCAGGAAGACGGTGGCGACGAACCGGTCCTCGGCCTCGCCGGAGTGCTCCCGCAGCGCGCCCATGAACCACAGGAAGGCGATGCCCGCGAACGGCACGAGCTCCAGGGCCGTGGTCACCGCGTCCCGCTGCCCCGAGCTGACCTCGAGCTCGGCCGCTCCGCCTCCCTCCGGCAGGGCGATGCGGGCCAGCACGATCGCCGCCGCCATGAGGGCGGCGAAGAGGATCCCCGCCAGCCCGGCCGCCCTGGGGGTGCCCAGGCTCTGTCCCGGGGTCGTCCCCGGTGCTACTCGTCTCATGCGTCCAGCAAGCCCGGGGTCCGGCCGCGGTGCCAGTGGGGCCGCGCGCCCGGGTGACACGGGGCCGGGGTCCCGCCCCCGTGCGACGAGTGTAAGAAATCATTGACATGGGGTACGGATCCTTTTACATTCGTGATGTCAAAGTTCTTTTACATGGGAGGGGGTGCGGTCGTGGCCTTCGAAGAGAAGCGCGCATGGATCATGGGGGTGGTCGCGATCGTCGGATACGCGGTCTACCTGGTCGTCGTGCTGGGCCGGGCGGGCGACGGCGTCCCCCTCGCGGAGGTCCCGTACGTCATGCCGCTGCTCTGGACGGTCGGGGGCGCCATCGTCGCCGCCGTCCTCTGCAACATCGCCGTGGCGGTTGCCGAGCGCGGCGAGGCCGAAGTCAAGGATCAGCGGGACAAGGAGATCGGACGCTTCGGCGAGCACGCCGGGCAGTCCTTCCTCGCCATCGGCGCCGTGACCGCGCTGATCCTCTCGATGGCCGGCGCGGACCGCTTCTGGATATCGAATGCCCTCTACCTGGGGTTCGTCCTCTCGGCGGTGCTCGGTTCGGCCGTCAAGCTCGCCGCCTACCGCAGGGGGTTCCAGTCGTGGTGAAGCCGACCGGCATCACGAACCGGATCAGGATCCTGCGCTTCGAGCGCGCGGAGATGACCCAGGCGGAGCTGGCGGGGCGCATCGGCGTGACCCGCCAGACCGTCATCGCCATCGAGAAGGGCCGGTACTCGCCCTCGTTGGAGACGGCCTTCAGGATCGCCCGCGTCTTCGCGGTGCCGCTCGAACAGGTATTCCAGTACGCGGGCGACACGGACAGCACGGACAGCACAGCCGACGCACACGAGGAAGGGGCGGCGCCGTGAAGGCGATCGTGCAGGACACGTACGGCTCCAGCGAAGTGTTGGAGCTCAGGGACATCGAAACGCCGAGGCCGGGCGCGGGAGAGGTGCTCATAGCCGTCCGTGCCGCCGGGCTGGACGCGGGGGTCTGGCACCTCATGAGCGGCAAGCCCTACCTGGTGCGGCTCCTCGGCTACGGGCTGCGCGCACCCAGCGTGCCCGTACGCGGCCGGGAGGTCTCCGGCCGGATCGAGGCGGTCGGCGAGGGGGTGAGCACCTTCCGGGTGGGGGACGAGGTGTTCGGCATCTGCGAGGGCTCCTTCGCGCAATACGCGACCGCCCGGCAGGACAAGCTGGCGCTCAAGCCCGCCGGCATGCCCCTGGCGGAGGCGGCAGCCCTGCCGATCTCGGGGCTCACCGCCCTCCAGGCACTGCGCGACGCGGGGCGCGTACGGGCCGGGCAGCGGGTCCTGGTCATCGGCGCCGCGGGCGGGGTCGGCACCTTCGCCGTGCAGCTGGCCAAGGCGTACGGGGCGCACGTCACCGGAGTGTGCAGCACCACGAAGACGGAGCTGGTGCGCGGGCTCGGCGCGGACGAGGTCATCGACTACACCCGCGAGGAGTTCGCGGACGGCGTCCGCCGCTACGACCTCATCCTGGACACCGCGGGCAACCGGCCCCTGTCGTACCTCCGGCGCGCCCTGACCCCGCGCGGGACGCTCGTGATCGTCGGCGGCGAGGGCGGCGGCCCCTGGCTGGGCGGCATGGGCCGGGTCCTGTGGGCCGCGCTGCTGAACCCCTTCGTGCGCCACGGCCTCAAGGGGTTCATCTCCGCCGAGCGTCAGGCCGACCTGGAGGTCCTGGGGCGGCACGTCGAGGACGGCACCCTGGCCCCGGCCGTCCACCTCACCTGCCGGCTCGCCGACGCCCCGGACGCCATCGATCGGCTCCACCGGGGCGAGGCGCGCGGAAAGATGCTGATCACGCCCTAAGGCGCGGGCGCCGTGTGCGTGCCGGTGCCGGCCGCGGCGGGCGAGGCGGAGGTGCTCGGAGCGGGGGGCGCGGTGGGCACGGGGGGCGCGGTGGGGGCGGGGGAGGCCCCGGGCGCGGCCGCCGCGGCCGGGGTCCCGGGCGTGCCCGACGGGGCCGCGGGGGAGCCCGACGGGGCCGGGGAGCCCGACGGGGTCGCGCCGGGCGTGGCCGTGGGGGACTCCGGGGCGCAGACGATCTCGTCGCGCGGGGTGTAGTGCGTACGGAACGTCTCCCGGCCGACCTCGTGGCCGCCCCGGACGAAGACCCGGTCGACGGAGACGTCGAACCCTTCCAGCGGGGTCTGCGGCTCGCAGGTCGGGCCGGTGACGGTGCGCTTCACCGGCGGGGCGACGTGGGTGCGCGGGCCCTTGGTGGCGCGTATCTCGTCGTACTGCTTCGTTCCGAGCAGGGTGACGGTCACCGAGGTGGAGGTGGAGGAGGCCAGGACGGTGACGGGGTGGCCCGAGTCGTTCTGCCAGCGCAGGTCGAGGGTGCCCCAGGCGACGGTGGCCTCGCGGCCTTCGGGGTACCGCTCGATGTAGAAGGAGTGGGCCCCGTGCTCCAGCGGCTTCAGGCCCGCGAAGAACATGGCGTTGTACATGGTCGTCGCGACCGCGGAGACCCCGCCGCCGGGGGACTTCACGTACCGGCCGTCGTTGATCATGATGCCGTCGACGAAGCCGTTCTCCTCGGTCCGCTCGCCCACCGCCCGGTTGAAGCTCCAGACGTCGCCCGGCTGGACGACGGCCCCGTTGATCAGTTCCACGGCGCGCGCGATGTTGTGGGTCCGGTAGGGCGCCGCGGGATAGGCGACGGTGAAGGTGGACAGGACCTGCTGCCCGACGGCTGCCGGGGCGGTGGCCGCGGGCTCGGCGGGCCGGTCCGGGGCGGGCGTGCCCGCGGCGGCCGCGGAACCGGCGGAGAAGCCGCCGAGGCCGAGCACGGCGGCCGTCCCGGCCGATATCAGGGCGATCCGCGTGGTGGCCGTACGGCCGTGGGCGCGTCGCATGTCTCTCCCTGTCGCTTCGGAATCCAAACCACACAAGCTTGGTCCAAAACGGACCAAAAGGGTGAGAAATGTGCCGGGTCTCACGATACTGGCTGCTACGGAACCGAGCGGATCCTCCTGACCAGCAGCGATCCCGCCAGGGCGAGGGCGCCCGCCAGTGCGTACAGGGCCGTGTACCCGCCGAGGTGGGTGACGACCGGGGCGGCGATCACCGGGGCCAGCACCTGCGGAAGCGCGTTGGCGATGTTGATGACGCCCAGGTCCTTGCCCCGGTCCTCGGCGGTCGGCAGCACGTCCGTGAGCAGGGCGAAGTCCACCGCCGTGTACACGCCGAAGCCGAGGCCCAGGATGAGCGAGGCCACGATCGCGCCGGTCCAGGTCTGCCAGACGGCCAGCAGCAGCGTGGCCGCCGCGATGACCAGCCCCGACCGGATGACGTAGGACTTGCGGCGGCCGGTGCGGTCCGACCGGATGCCGCTGATCACCACCGTGGAGAGCAGGGTGAGGGCGTTCAGCGCCGTCAGGATCAGGACGCCGGTGTCCGCGTCGCCCCGGTAGCGCACGGCGTCGGTGAGGTAGTAGAGCAGGTACATCGTGCTGATGGAGTACGAGAGGTTCATCAGGAACCGGGTCAGCCAGGCCCAGCCGAAGTCGGGATGGCGGCGCGGGTCGATCCAGAAGCCGGCCAGGAAGCCGCGCCACCGGAAGGCCGGCCGGGCGGCGGGGGCGAGCACCGAGTCCCGCCGCATCAGCACGTACGGCACGGCCGCGAGGACCGAGAAGGCCGCGCAGGCCAGATAGCCGGCGGTGATCCCTCCCGCGACGGTGGCCAGCGCCGTGCCGACCAGGATCCCGACGACCTGGGAGACGCCGAGCCAGCCGCCGACCAGCCCGCGCTGCCGGACGGGGACCTGGTCGGGGACGGCCGCGGTGAGCGCGGCGAAGGCGGCGTTGAGGGCGAGCTGCACCAGGCACCAGCCGACGATCACCACCGCGAGGCTCTGCGCGAGCCCCAGGACCACCAGGCCCGCGGCTCCGCCCGTCACCCCGGCGACCACCCAGGGGATACGGCGGCCCGCGCGCGCCGTCGTACGGTCGGACAGCGCTCCGAAGACGGGATTGGCGACCATCGAGACGGCCGCCCCCAGTCCCGTCACCAGAGCCAGGGTGGACGCCTTGTGGTCCGGGGTGAGGAGCTCGGCCTGGCGGGCCAGCAGCAACTGGAGCGGACCGAACCAGCCGACCCACACGCCGAGGTTGGCCAGGGACAGCGCGCTCACCCACCGGCCGCCGGGCGGCCTGGCGGCCGCGGCCTTCGGCCCGGCGGTCACCTGCCGCTCTTGATCAGGTCGCGGTACCAGGCGTACGACTCCTTGGGGGTCCGGGCGAGGGTCTCGTAGTCGACGTGGACCAGGCCGAACCGCTGCCGGTAGCCCTCCGCCCACTCGAAGTTGTCGAGGATGGACCAGATGAAGTAGCCGCGGACGTCGGCCCCCTCGGCCATCGCCTCGTGCAGGGCGCGCACGTGGCCCTCGTGGTAGGCGATCCGGCGCGCGTCCTCGATCCGGCCCGTGCCCGGATCCGGGCCGTCCCCGTACGAGCAGCCGTTCTCGGTGATGTACAGCGGCGGCAGCCGGTCCCCGTAGCGTTCGCGCAGGGTGGCGAGCAGTTCGCGCAGCCCGTCCGGGACCACCGGCCAGTCGAAGTCGGTGCGCTCGTACCCCTCGATCTGCCGGAGGCCGAAGGGGAGGCCGGAGGGGATCTCGATCCCGCCGAAGGCGGAGCCGCCGGCCGGGGTGGGGGCGCCGACGAGCATCGGGTTGTAGTAATTGACCCCGTACCAGTCCAGTGGGGCCGAGATCGCCTTGAGGTCCTCGGCCACCGGGCCGGGCAGCAGGGATTCCAGGCCGTCCGGGTAGGCGCCGGTCAGGATCGGGTCGGCGAACAGGCGGTTGGTGAGGGTGTCGTACAACGCGGCGGCGGCCCGGTCCTCCTCGCTCTCGCCGGCGGCCCACACGGGGCTGTGCGAGGCGGCTATGCCGATGTGGCGGGCGCCCGCCGCGCGCAGCGCCTGCACGCCCAGCCCGTGGGCCAGGAGCTGGTGGTGGGCGGCGGGCAGGGCGTCGAAGACGAGCTGCTTGCCCGGGGCGTGTTCGCCGAGGCCGTAGCCGAGGAGGGTGACCTCGGCGGGCTCGTTGATGGTGATCCACATCGGTACCCGGTCGGCGAGCCGCTCCGCGACCACCGAGGCGTACGCCGCGAACCGCTCCGCGGTGTCGCGCTCCAGCCAGCCGCCCCGCTCCTCCAGGGCGAGGGGGGTGTCCCAGTGGAAGAGGGTGGGCGCCGGATCGATCCCCGCGGCGCACAGCTCGTCGACGAGCCGGTCGTAGAAGTCCAGCCCCGCCCGGTTGACGGCCCCGTGCCCGTCGGGCAGGACCCGGGACCAGGAGACGGAGAACCGGTAGGCGTCCACGCCCAGTCCGCCCATCAGGGCCACGTCCTCGCGGTAGCGGCGGTAGTGGTCGGTGGCCACCTCCGCGTGCGAGCCGTCCTTGACGCGCCCCTCCTCCCGGGTGAAGGCGTCCCAGGAGGAGGGCCCCCGGCCGTCGGCGGCGGGCGAGCCCTCGATCTGGAAGGCGGAGGCGGAGACCCCCCAGCGGAAACCGGCGGGGAAACGGGGCACGGGCGGGGCGGGCGGCACGGGCGGTACGGACGCTGTCATGCGGACTCGCTTCGGTCGGGGACGCACGCGATCCCCGGCACGCACGGGTACGGGGACGCGCGCCGTCGGGCGCGCTGTTCACGGCACTTTCGGGTCCCCGGACCCGCCCTGTCAATGGAAAGTGAACAATTCTCAACTTTTCCCGGTGCGCGCCGCGTCGAGCAGGGCGAGCTGCTCCGAGCCGGCCTTCTCCAGCTCCCCGGCGAGCTCCCGTGCCTCCTCGGCCCCGCCCGAGGCGCGTTCGCCCGCGCAGAGCAGCAGCGCCTGCGTGAGGTGGGCACGCAGGGCGGCGGCGAAGACCCGGTCGAACTCCTCCCCCGACAGCGCTCCGGCCCTCCGTACGGTGTCGGAGCTGACCATGCCCGGCATGTCGTGCCCCTCGTGCGGGCGGTTGTCGGGCGCCGCGGACCGGACCAGCAGCCCGCGCAGCAGCGCCAGTTCGGCCTCCTGCCGGTCCGCCGCCCGCTGCGCGAGCCGGGCCAGCGCCGGGTCCCCTGCCCGCGCCGGCGCCAGCTCCGTCAGCAGCCGGGCCCGCTCGTCCATGGGGATCATCAGCTGGATCCAGGCGATGTCGGTGGCGTTGAAGGCCGCGGCCCGCGGCGCCCCGCCCACCGGCTGCGCGGTGCAGCCGGTGAGCAGGAGCGCCGCGAGCAGCAGCACCCGTACGGGCCGCCGGGTCAGAACGTACCGGCGGAGTTGCACTTGGCGCTCTGTACGACGCAGTCCTTCACGCGGTGACCCAGGGCCGCGTCCTCCCAGGCGTTGAAGAAGTCGCCGTGGATGGAGGAGGCCATGCCCGAGGACAGGGAGAGGCCGTCCGGGCTCCCGCCGGTCGGGTAGCCGATCACGAAGGAGACGGAGGGGATGGCCACCGGATAGGCGCCCCCGCACCTGCCGTTGACCGTGGTGAAGGACACGTGCGACTTGTGGTCCGGGCTGTCGAGGTGCTTGCCGTCCCAGCAGTCGGGGAAGACGAGCTGGTACACGAGCTTGGCGTTCGGCGCGCACACCGGCCAGTTGCCGTCGGAGCTGCGGCCGATCTCGCCGCCCTCGCCCGCGCACCAGAACTGGTTCACCGAGCCGGCCGGAGTGGGCACCTGCGACTTGGCGTTGCCCGCGATCATCCGGAAGCCCCGCGGGAACGGCACCGTGGCCGTGGGGTCGGCCAGCCGGGACCCGTAGTAGACGATCATGCCCTCGGGTTCGACGGCCGCGCCGTGCTCGTAGAGGGTCGGGATCCAGTAACTGGAGAGGTCCTCGGCGGGGGTGCAGCTCGTCGCGGTGTGCGAGGCCAGGGACTCCGCCGTGCTGAAGGCGTCCGTGCTGCGGTTGCCGAAGAAGCTGTGCATGTGCGACGCACCCGGCAGGCCCGGGGCCACGATCGGGTCGTCGGGCTTGGAATGGCTATAGACGCAGGTGGCGTTGAACTCCGGGACCCGGACGGCGTTCGCGGGCACCGGCGCGGGGGTCATCGCCCGGAACCCGGCCAGTTGCGCGTCCCACTTCGCCTGGTCGACCTTCACCCAGCCCTGCGAGGAACCGGCGCCGAAGGAGAACCAGTTGATGTTCACGAAGTCCCCGGCCCCGCTGCCGCGCAGGACCGCGAACACCGTCTGCGGGCCGGCGGGATGACCGGCCACGTCAGCGGTCCGCGTCGCCCAGCTCTGCCAGCCGCCGGTGGAGGTGATGTCGAATTGCGCGAGCAGCGGGCCCGTCACGGACCCGGTGCGCAGTTCGACGGCGCCGCCGCCGACCGCGGAGGCCACCCGGGCCGAGACGGTCAGGGGGCCGGAGGCGCCCAGGTCGACGTGGTCGAAGCGCATCCAATCGCCGCCCGCGAGGTACGCGGCGTTCTGCCCCCCGCCCGTGTCGCCGGTCGCTTCGAGCTGCACGCCGGACTGCGCCGCGTACGACTCGGCCTGGACGAGCACGGTGTCGGCGGCCCGCGCGGGCGCGCTGGTCACCGTGGCCGAGAGGCTCGCGGCCAGCACGGTGGCCAGGGCCCCCGCGAGGAGGGCGTGGAGCGTGAACCGGGGTTTTCGCATGGCGATTCCTTGCCTGCCGGTGGAGGGGGGAAAGGGAGGAAAGGGGCTGCCCGGCGGAGGCCGGGCAGCCCCGGCGGATCACTGGTAGACGCGCACGTAATCGACGAGCATCCGGGCGGGGAACGGCGTGCCGGGATCGGTCGGACCGGGCCAGTCACCGCCCACCGCGAGGTTGAGGATCATGTACGAGGGGTGGTCGAAGACCCACGGCCCGCGGGTGCGCTCCACCTGCTCCTTGTCGAGCGTGAAGACGGTCCGCCCGTCCAGGCTGTAGACGATGCCCTTGCTGTTCCAGTCGGCGGCCCAGACGTGGTAGTCGTCGGAGAAGTCCGCGTCCTGCGGCAGCTTGTACGGGCCGCCGATGCCGCCGCCGCCGTTGTAGGCGGGCGCGTGGACGGTGGAGTACGAGGTCTTCACGTCCTTGCCGAGGACCTCCATGATGTCGATCTCGCCGTTGTACGGCCACGGGCGCCCGGTCAGGAAGTCGCCGCCCATCATCCAGAACGCCGGCCACAGACCGTTCCCCTTGGGAACCTTGATCCGGGCTTCGACGCGCCCGTACGTGAACTGGAAGGTGGCCCCCGTGTTCATCCGCGCCGAGGTGTACTGGCAGGTGGTGCTGCCGGTCAGCGGGTCGGGCGGGCAGCCCTTGCCGGGCGTGGCCTCCTTGCGGGCCTCCATGACGAGATGGCCCGCGCCGTCCGTCGCGGCGTTCTGGTGGTCGGTGTAGTACTCCAGCTCGCCGTTCTGCCCGGTTCCCGGGTCCGCACGCCACTTGGCCGGGTCGGGCTTGCCGGCCGCGGGGCCGTCGAACTCGTCGCTCCACACCAGCCTCGGCGGGTTCGCGGGGTCCGGCGGGAGCGGCGGGGGCGTCACCGGGGCGCCGCCGGTGCCGTACACCTGGAACTCCCACAGGGAGTATCCGTACGGGGTCGCGCGCTCGGTGCCGTACATCCGCACGTACCGCCCGGAGCCCGAGACGGTCAGCGTCTGCTTGAAGCCCGTGCCCGCCGTCGTGGAGTAGACCGGGGTCCAGGTGTTCCCGTCCGGGGAGACCTGGATCTGGAAGGACTTCGCGTAGGCCGGGTCCCACTGGAGGACGACCTTGTGGATCTGCGCGGGCGCGCCGAGGTCCACGGAGATCCAGCCGGGATCGGTCCAGCCGGTGACGGGGCTGGTCGCCCAACGGGAGGCGGGATCGCGGTCGAAGGCCCTGGCCGGGGTGCACTCCCAGCAGTTCCCGTCGGCCTGCGAGGAGGAGGCCGCGCCCGTCCTGCCGTACGAGAGGAGCGCGTCGCCGCCGTCACCGGTGCCCGGGGTCCCGTAGACCTGGAACTCCCAGAGGGAGTAGCCGTATCCGGTGGCGCGCTGGGTCCCGTACATCCGCACGTAGCGGCCGGCTCCGGAGACGGTCAGGTTCTGGGTGCCGCCGGCGCCGGCGGTCGTCCCGTAGACCGTGGTCCAGGTCGCGGCGTCGTTCGAGACCTGGATCTGGAAGGCCTTGGCGTACGCGGCCTCCCAGGTGAGGGAGACCCTGCTGATCGTGGCGGCGGACCCCAGGTCCACCTGGATCCACTGCGGGTCCGCGAAGGCGCTGGACCAGCGGGTGCCGAGGTTGCCGTCGACGGCGCTCGCGGGGCTGTAGCCGGGCTCGCTGCCGGAGACGGTGACGGATCTGCCCTGCGACAGCAGGGTTTCGGCGGCCCGGGCGGGGGAGGCGGGGAGGGTGCTGAAGGTGAGGAGGGTCAAGGCGACGGCGAAGAGTAAGCCGAGGCGGCGCAGCGACGGAGGCACGGCGGCTCCTGGAACGAGGGGGGAAACGAGGGGGGAAGGTGAGAACCGGGGGAGGCGGAGAGGGGGCTGGGGAGCGCTCCCTGAGGGGTGAGGATGGGGCGGCCCCCCGGGGCTGTCAAGGTGTCCCGTCATCGGGCGGACATAGGGGCGACCTCGGTTCGTCCCCTGATGGAGCGTTCTCTCGGTGCCCGCACACCCCACGGTGAACGGGGCTGACCAGGAGGAATACCGCCCGGGCCCCCGCCCGGTCCTCACTCCAGGGCAACACCCTGCGCAACGGCGACTGTTGACAGTCGATCAGGCTCCGGGTCACCATCGCGGGAGAACGCTCCCCCGCGGACCGTCCGTCCGACCCGGCGGCGCCGCCGCCGAACGGAACGGGCCGGTATGAGAAGACCCACCCTGGAAGTGGTCGCCGCCCGCGCGGGCGTGTCCCGATCGAGCGTCTCCCGTGTCGTCAACGGGGAGACCACGGTGGCGCCCGAGATCCGCGAGGTCGTCCTGCGGGCCGTGCGCGAACTGGGCTACGTGCCCAACGCCGCCGCCCGGAACCTGGTCACCCGCCGGACCCACGCGATCGCGGTCGTCGTCTCCGACCCTCCCCAGGGCGTGGTCTCCGACGACCCCCTGTTCTCCACCGTGGTCCGCGCCGTCAGCAGGGAACTGGAGGCCGCCGGAAAACAGGTCGTGCTCATGCTCGCCGAATCCGACCGGAGCCGGGCCCGGGTCGAGGAGTACGTGGCCGGCGGACACGTGGACGGCGTCATGCTCGTCGCCCTCCACGGCACGGACCCCCTGCCCGCCGCCCTGGCCAGGACGGGCCTGCCGGTCGCCTCGTTCAACCGCACCGGCGCCCAGGACGTGCCGTACGTGGAACTGGACAACGCGGCGGGCGCCGCGCTCGCCGTGCGCCACCTCCTGGAACGCGGCCGGCGCAGGATCGCGACCATCACCGGACCGCTGGACCTCTTCGAGTCCCGCGAGCGCCTCGACGGCTACCGCGCCGCCCTGCGCGACACCGGCCGCCGGTCCATCGTGGCGCTGGGCGACTTCACCCGGGCCTCCGGCGCCGAGGCCATGCGGCAGCTCCTGGAGGACGACCCGGCGCTGGACGCGGTGTTCGCGGCCAACGACCTGATGGCGATCGGCGCCCTGCGCACCCTGCGGCAAGCGGGCCGCCGGGTCCCCGAGGACGTCGCCGTCGTCGGCTTCGACGACATCGAGGCCGCCGCCTACACCGTCCCGGCCCTCACCTCCGTGCGCAGCCCCATGGCCGACCAGGCCACGGCCACGGTGCGGCTGCTCCTCGGCCTGATCGAGGGCGGCCCCAGGGACCGGGTGGTCATGCCGAACGACCTCGTGGTCCGCGAGTCGTCCTGAGGGAGCGCTCCCTCAGGACGTGCGCGCCCCGGCCGGGCCCGTCACGTCCCGTACGTGCCGCAGCCCCGGCCCCGCCAGGACCTCGTGCAGCTGCTGGAACACCTGCCGGGCGCCCACGGCGTTCCAGTCCGCGGGGAGCAGCTCCGCGGGGAGGCCCGGGTCGAGGTAGGGCAGCCGCCGCCACTCGGTGAGCATCGGCACGTAGTGGCGGAAGGCCTCGGCCGCGTCGATGTCGTCCTGCAGCGCGAGCTTCGCGGCGACCGGCGCGTACGCGCCGGTGAAGGTGGCGTACTGGGCCTGGATCGCCGGGAAGTCCCACCAGGAGCTGACCGCCTCCGGCAGGTCGCTGAAGGCGGCGTAGTCGGCGGCCGCGAACAGATGGACGTACTCGCTCAGGCCGAGCCGGACGAGCATGTCGCGCGCGTCCTCCAGGAGCCGGCCCGGCGCCAGCCACACGCCGGGGGCGATGTTGCCGAAGCCGAGCCAGGTCAGCCTGGTGCGCAGCTGGTAGCGGTGGGAGCGCTCGGACTCCGGTACGGAGAAGACCGCCATGGCCCAGCCGTCGTCGAGGTCCGCCGGTTCGAGGCTGGCGAAGATGCGCCGGTCACCGGCGTCGAAGACGGGGTGGACGGCCGGACTGAGCCGGTACCCGGTGGCCCCGCGGCGCTCCGGTTCGAGAACGCCCTTCTTCTTGAGTCGGGAGATGGCCGAGCGCACGGCCTGGCTCTCCACGCCGAGTTCCGACATGAGCGTGATCAGGTCGGCGACGGAGATCCAGCCGCCGCTCCCGCGCACGAAGGCCCCGTAGACCGTACTGATCAACGAGCTGGGCCTGAGGGGGCTGTCCGACATGATCACCTTCCCGTGGTGTGGGGTGGTGATCCTATCGAGGGGCCGCGGCCGGGCCGCCTCCGGTCACCCCTCGGCCGGCGTCCCGGGCCCCCTCTCCGGGTTCAGGGGCGCCTGCGCGTACGCGCCGGAGAGGAGATGGCCGGCGCCGGGGGCGACGGCCGGCAGGTCGAGGGCGCGCAGCATCTGGTGGGCGGTGCAGACGGCAGCGGAGACGACCGGCTTGCCGAGGAGCTGCTCGGCCTCCTCGATGGCGCCGAGCGAGGGCATCTGCACGCAGGCCGACAGCACGACCGCGTCCGCGTCCGCGTAGTCCAGGGCGCGGGCCAGCCCGGGGAGCCGGGCCGGATCGTGGGCGGCCACGTCGAGGTTGTTCGGGATCTCCAGGGCCTGGTAGTCGAGGACCTCGATGCCCTCGTGGGTGAGGTAGTCGACGACGGTCCGCGTGAGCGGGCGCATGTACGGGGCCAGCAGGGCCACCTTCCGGGCGCCCATGGTGTGCAGCCCGTGCACGAGGGCGCCGGCGCTGGTGACCACCGGGGCGGGGGCCCCGTTCTCCACGGTGCGCGTGTGCAGGCGCTCCTCGGAGGTGCGGTGGTAGCCGAGGCCCATGCTCATGATGGCGACCAGACAAGCGTAGCCGAGTACGTCGACCCGCGCGTCCGAGAGCTCCACGGCACAGCGGTCGGAATCGGCGTCCATGGCCTTGAGCTGCTCCGGCGTCACATGGGTCATGCGCATCCGGCTGGAGTGGAAGGTGAAGCGGTCGTCGGGCGCGATCTCCATGCGGGCGCGCAGGATCGCGGGCACCTCGGTTTCCATGGTGACGTTGGAGCTGGGGACGATCTGGCCGATGCGGTGGGTACGGGGCTGCACGGGTGCTCCTCGATGGTCGGGTGGGGGCGCCGGGGGTCGGTCCGGCAGGGTCAGCGGGCGTCGACGACGGGGTTGGCGAGTGTGCCGATGATCTCGACCGTGGCCTCGACGGTGTCGCCCGGCACGAGGAACTCGGGCGGGACCATGCCGGCGCCGACACCGGACGGGGAGCCGGTCGCGATGACGTCGCCGGGCTCCAGGGTCACTCCCGAGCTGATGTCGGCGATGAGCCGGGCGATGGGGAACAGCATGTGGCGGGTGTTGGACTTCTGCTTGGTGACGCCGTTCACCCGCAGTTCGAGGTCGAGGTCCATCGGGTCCGGCACCTCGTCGGCGGTGACCACGGCAGGGCCGAAGGGGGCGTAGGAATCCTGGCCCTTGGAGAAGAACCACTGGCCCGAGCGGCGCTGGTCGCGGGCGCTGATGTCGTTGACGATGCTGTAGCCGAAGATGTGCCCGTACGCCTCCTCCTCGGTCACCCGGAAAGCGGCCCGGCCGATGACCACGGCGAGTTCGCACTCCCAGTCGAGCTGCGTCGTGAGGTCGGCGTTGTGCAGGATCGGCGCCCCGGGGCCCGTGACGGCGGTGGCGGGCTTGCTGAACAGCACCGGACGCGGGGGCAGGTCCTTGTCGGTGTCCAGGCTCCGGCTGGACTCCTCCACGTGCTCCACGTAGTTCAGCCCCACCCCGATGATCTTGCCGGGGCGCAGCGGGGCGCGCAGCGTGACCTCCTCCAGGCGGTGCACGGCCCCGGCGGGCCGGTCCGCGCAGTCGCCGGCCAGGAGACGGGCGGCCGTCTCCCGGGCGGGGGCGCCGGCCCGGACGAAGGAGAGCAGGTCGGCGGGCAGCTCGGCGCCCGCGTGGCGGGCGAGGGCCGCGAGGTCGTACACCAGGCCGTCGACCTGGGCGCCCAGGCGGTCGGCGGTGCCGGTCATGGGCGCGGTCGTGTAGGTCACCAGTCGCATCGGTGGCTCCTAGGGGGAGTGAGGGGAGGGGGAGAAGGCAGCGGGTGCGGGCGCGGGCCCGGCGGGGTGCGCCGCCGCACCGGGACCGGTGTCAGGGCCGGCGGTCCGGTGCGGCGACGCGGCTCAGGAGGCGGGCTGGTGCCCGCCGTTGTCCGGGTACGCCTCTTCGCGGTGGAAGCCGAGGGAGCGCATCACGGGGAAATCGTTGAAGGAGAACAGGCAGGCGTCCTCGGACCGGTCGAGGTTGTGGTGCTCGTGCCAGGCCCAGGAGGGGACGCAGAAGATGTCGCCCTGCTTCCACTCGAAGCGCTGCCCGGCGATCACCGAGACGCCGTGCCCCTTGGCCGCCGTGTAGATGACCGACCCGGTGTGGCGGTGGGCCAAGGTGGCCTGGCCCGGGCGCAGCAGCTGCATGTGGGCGCTCATGGTGGGCATCACCGAACCGCCGGTCACCGGGTTGGTGTACTCCGCGATGACCCCGTCGTACGGGGAGCCGGCGGTGGCCGAGGCCAGGCCGCGCAGGGCCTCGTAGGTCTGCTCCCAGGGGTAGGCCAGCAGCGGGGAGTAGGGGCGGGTCCACTTCTCGGAGCCGTACGGGAGCAGGTTCGCGGCGTAGGTCAGGACGGAGGAGTTCACCACCTTCCCGGGCTGCTGGTACAGCTCGGGGTGGACCTCGTAGAACCCGGCGTCCAAGGCGTTGACCAGCGGGATGTCGAGGCCGTCCTGCCAGATCACCGGCCCGTCGGAGGCGTCGTTGCCGTGCTCGTGCCAGGTTCCGTTCGGGGTGATCGCGAAGTCGCGCGGTCCGACCTTCAGCTTCTGGCCGTCCACGATCGTCCACGCCCCGGTGCCCTCGTGCACGAAGCGCAGCGCCGCGGCCTGGTGGCGGTGGGCGGTCATCGCCTCGCCCGGACCCATGATCTGCAGCCCGGTGTAGAGGAGTCCGGCGGCGGCACTGACGTCCCTGCGGCCGGGATTGACCAGCATCACGACGCGTCGGCCCGCGTCGTCGGCCCGGACCAGGCCGAGGGCCTTGTGGACGAGGGGCCGCAGCTCCTCGTAACGCCACAGCACGGGAACGGACTTGGGCTGCGGGTACCAGGGCTCGATGTCGTTCGCCACCGTCCACAGCGCACCGGCCTCCAGGGCTTCGAGCTCGCCGTAGTAGGCGGTGAGCTCAGGGGTGTCGGACACCCGGGCGCGGCCGAGTGCGGTGTCGTCCTGGTCGGTGGTCATGCGTCCTCCTCGGGGGCGGCGGTGGTCGGTGCGGTGTGCGGGACGGGCTGCGGGACGGTGAAGGTGACCGGCGTGCGGGGCCGGTTGTCCACTTCGAGGCGGAAGACGTCGAAGCGGTTGTAGTGCCCGGTGATGTCGTGCATCTGCTTGGGCTGGATGCACCGGTTCAGGTCGATCTCGGCGTAGACGATGCCCTCGGCGTCGACGAGCGGCTCGGTGACCGGGCGGCCGTCGGGCCCGAAGATGCCCGACAGGGCGCTGCGCGGCCGGGCGAACAGGGCCCGGACCGCCTCGTCCTCACCGGCGACCGCGTCGACGATCTCGGGGGAGACGGTGGAGCAGGCGACCACCGAGAAGACCTTGCCCTCGAAGCTGTGGGCCGCGGTCCGGACGGCGATGGCCTCGGCCATGTCGTAGTCGGTGGGGGCCACGGGCAGGGCGATGTAACAGGCCGCGTGGACCAGTTCGCCCTGGGCCAGGAGCGTGAAACGGGCCAGGGTGTTGGTGTTCTCCCCGCACGCCAGGGCGCCGACCGGGCCGACGGGGGTCTGGTGGACGCGCAGGGAACTGCCGTCGCCACCGGTCCAGGTGAGCTTCTCCGCCCAGGTGGGCACCAGCTTGCGGTGCACACCGAGCAGTTCGCCGTCGGGGCCGATGGTCAGCAGCGTGTTGTACAGCACGCCCAGGCTGTGCGGGGCGCGTTCGTTCACGCCGATGACCAGCACGACCCCGTACTGGCGGGCGGCCGCGCGCAGGGTGTCGACGTGCGGGCCCGGGATGTCGATGGACGCACGCTGCAGGCGCTCGAACCAGGGCGAGCCCTGGACCGGATTCATCGTCCAGTTCCAGTACGGGTATCCGGGGACGAACGCCTCGGGGAAGACGATGAGTTCGGCGCCCTTCCCGGCGGCCTCCGCGATCAGGGCCACGGCCTTGTCGACGGTGGCGGCGGGGTCGAGGTAGACGGGAGCGGCCTGGACGGCGGCCGCCGTGAAGCGGGGCAGGTCGTTCGGGGGACGGGTCTCCATGGGATCTCGGCCGTTTCGTTCAGAGGGCCGGCGCGGCGACGCGCGGCAGCCATCGCTGGTGCACCGGTGCGGCGGGCCGCCGCAGCAGTTCGAGGCGGGGCGGCACCCGGTCGGTGCGCGCCGCCGGCGGCCGGGCGCTGCCCGCCCGCCAGGACCGGGCCCACGGGGCGGCCGGCCCGCGGTACCCCTGGGCCACGGCCGCGTGCAGCGTCCACAGCGGGTCGTGGAGCTGGGCGCGGCCCACCGCGCACAGGTCGGCGCGGCCCGCCAGGATCACCGAGTTCACGTCGTCGTAGGTGGAGATCGCGCCGACGGCGATGGTCGCCATCCCGGTGGTGTTGCGGATCAGGTCGGCGTACGGGGTCTGGTAGCTGCGTCCGAAGGGGGGCCGCTCGTGGGAGACGACCTCACCGGTCGAGACGTCGATCGCATCGGCGCCCGCCGCGGCCAGGGCGCGGGCGATGTGCACGGCGTCCGCCGCGTCCAGGCCGCCCTCGGCCCAGTCGGCGGCCGAGACGCGCACCAGCAGTGCTTTCCCGGCCGGCCACACCGCCCGTACCGCGCCCAGCACTTCGAGCGGGAAGCGCAGCCGGTTCGCCACCGCCCCGCCGTACTCGTCCGTGCGCAGGTTGGTCAGCGGGGAGAGGAACCCCGACATCAGATGACCGTGCCCGTACTGGAGTTCCAGGACGTCGAAGCCGGCCCGGTCGGCGCGCTCGGCCGCGCGCACGAAGTCCCGTACGACCAGGTCCATATCGGCGCGGCTCGCCTCGCGGGGCACCTGCCCGCCCTCCTCCCAGGGCAGAGCGGACGCGGCCAGCAGCGGGGATGCGGCCGCCGGAGGCCCCCCGGCGGCCCGCCGGCCGGCGTGGGTGACCTGGATGCCGAGACAGGTGTCCGACTGGCCGTGCACGAAGGCGGTGATCCGGCGCCACGCGGCCTCCTGCTCGTCGGTCCACAGGCCGGGACAGCCCGCGTCGGTGCGGCCGTCGGCGCTGACCGCCGTCATCCCGGCGATGACCAGGGCCGCGCCGCCCAGGGACTGGGTGCCCAGGTGGACGAGGTCGAAGTCGCCCGGGACTCCGTCGACGGCCGTCGACAGGGCCATGGGAGGGACGACGATCCGGTTGCGCAGGCGCAGGCCGCCGATCCGGAAGGGCCGGAACATGGGCGGTACCGGCGCCGAGGCGTTGACGGCGGTCGTGAACTCCTCGTCGCGCACCCGCAGGTTGTCGTAGGTGACGCGGCGACTGCGGGTCAGCAGGTTGAAGGCGAACTGGTGCGGCTCCTGGCCGGTGTACCGGTCGATGTTCTCGAACCACTCAAGGCTCGCCTGCGCCGCCCGCTGCGTGGACTCCACGACCGGCCTGCGCTCCTCCTCGTAGGCGGCCAGCGCGCTCTGAACGTCCGGGTGCTCGTGCAGGCAGGCGGCCAAAGCCAGGGAGTCCTCCATGGCGAGCTTGGTGCCGGAGCCGATGGAGAAGTGGGCCGTGTGCGCGGCGTCCCCGAGCAGCACGGTGTTGCCGTGCCGCCAGGTCCGGTTGCGCACGGTGGTGAAGCGGAGCCACTTCGAGTTGTTGGGGATGAGGCGGTGGCCGTCCAGGTGCCCGGCGAGGATCTCCTCGCAGCGGCGGATCCCCTCCTCGTCACTGGCGCCGGGCGCGAGGTCCGGGCCCGCGGATCCGGCGAAGCCGCCGCGCCGCCAGGTGTCCTCGTCCATCTCGACGATGAAGGTGGAGCGGGTGTGGTCGTACGGATACGCGTGCACCTGGAGCGTGCCGAAGTCCCGTTCCTCGACGATGAAGGTGAAGGCCTCGAAGACCTTGTCCGTGCCGAGCCACATGTAGCGGCCCGCGCGCTCGTCGAGATCGGTGCCGAAGGTGTCGGCGTAGGCGGCCCGGGTGGCCGAGCGCACGCCGTCGCAGGCGACCACCAGATCGTATTCCGCGGCCAGTTGCTCCGGCGGCGGGGACTGCGTGCGGTAGCGGACGTCCACCTCCAGGGCGGCGCAGCGCTCTTGGAGGATCTGCAGCAGCCGACGTCGGCCCAGCGCGGCGAAACCGTGCCCGCCGGAGGTGAGGGTCCGGCCGCGGTGGCGCACGTCGATGTCGCTCCAGCGGGCGAACTCCGCCGACATCGCGGCGTGTACGAAGGGATCGGCCTGCGCGATGCCGTCGAGGGTCTCGTCGGAGAAGACCACCCCGAAGCCGAAGGTGTCGTCGGGAGCGTTGCGCTCCCAGACGGTCACCTCCCAGTGCGGGGAGATCTGCTTGGCCAGGGCGGCGAAGTACAGGCCGCCCGGCCCGCCTCCGATGACTGCTATGCGCACAGGGCGCCTCCTCGGTTGTTCTCGATCAGTTCGGGGGCCTGCCGGCCGGCCTTCGTCAGGACCTCGCGGACCTCGGCGGGCCAGGGGGTGGTTCCCGTCGCGCGGGCGGCGGAGTGGGCGATCACCATGCGGCCGGTGGCGGCCTCCGCCCCCTCCTCGCCGCGGACGGTGAAGGCGTAGTGGAGGGAGGCCGTGCCGACCTTGGTGACCCGCAGCTCGGTCCGCACGGCCTCGCCGAACCAGAGCCGGGCCCGGTAGTCCGCCTCGTAGTGGACCCGGGGCGTGCTGCCGAAGAGGTGCGACAGGCCCAGGCGGCGCAGCAGCACGGCCTCGGCCGCCTCGACCCAGCGCACCACGGTGGAGTGGTGGTAGTGGCCCGCCGCGTCGGTGTCGGTCCACTCGACCCGGCGCTCGACGACGACGCTGGGCAGGTGGGGCACCTGCGCCTCGGGACACCCGGCGGCGCAACCGCCGTCGTCCGGTGCCGCGGTGGCGGTGGCGGTGGCGGGAGCGGGAGCGGGGGCGGCCCCGGCCGGTTCCCCTCCCCGGGTACGGAGTTCGCCGCGTCGGAGCTTGCCGGTCTCCGTGCGGGGGAGCTCGGCGACGAACTCCACGGCGCGCGGATACTTGAAGGGGGCGATGGCCGCCTTGACGTGCTCCTGGAGCGCGCGGACGGTCTCCGGGCCCGCCGGGACGCCTGCGCGCAGCACCACGTAGGCCTTGACGAGCATTCCGCGCCGTTCGTCGGGGACCCCGACGACGCCGCAGTCCACCACGTACGGGTGGTCGGCCAGCGCCTTCTCGACCTCGGGCCCCGCGATGTTGTAGCCGGAGGAGACGATCATGTCGTCGCTGCGGGCCACGTACCAGAAGTAGCCCTCGGCGTCGCGGATGTAGGTGTCGCCCGTGATGTTCCAGCCGCCCCGGACGTACGTGGTCTGGCGCGGGTCGTCCAGGTAGCGGCAGCCGGTGGGCCCGGTGACGGCGAGCAGGCCGGGCTGCCCGTCGGGGACGGGCAACCCGTTCGCGTCCACCACGGCGGCCCGGTAGCCCGGGACGGGCCGGCCCGTGGAGCCGGGGCGGATGTCCTCGTCGGCCGCGGAGATGAACACGTGCAGCATTTCGGTGGCGCCGATGCCGTCGATGATGCGCAGCCCGGTGGCGGCGTGGAACTCCTCCCACACGGTGGCGGGCAGGGGTTCGCCCGCCGACACGCAGCGCCGCAGCCCGGCCAGCCGGCCGGCCGCACCCGCGGCCAGGATCGCGCGGTAGGCGGTGGGCGCCGTGAACAGGACGGTCACCCCGTGCGCGGCCACGAGGTCGGCCAACTGCCCCGGCGTCGCGGTCTCGACGAGCAGCGTGGCGGCCCCGACGCGCAGCGGGAAGACGACCAGCCCGCCGAGCCCGAACGTGAACGCGAGCGGCGGCGTGCCGGTGAACACGTCGTCGTGCTGCGGCCTCAGGACGTGCCGGGAGAAGGTGTCGGCATTGGCGAGCACGTCCCGGTGGAAGTGCAGGGTGGCCTTCGGACGCCCGGTGGTGCCGGAGGTGAAGGCGATCAGGGCCACGTCGTCGGCGGCGGTGTCCACGGAGGTGAAGACACCGGCCTTGGCCGAGCAGCGGACGGTGAGATCGTCCCCGCCGGGGCCGCCGTACGCGACGACGCGCTGGGCGACGGCCCGGGGGGAGCGGGGTTCGGCAGAGGTATCGGTAGGCGTACCGGCAGGGGTATCGGTATCGGTATCTGCATCGGTGGCGACGTGGGCCGCGGCTTCGAGTTCCTCGAGGTAGCGGTGGTCGCACAGGGCGACGGTGGGGCGGCTGATCTCGCACAGTGCGGCGATCTCGGCGGCGCGCAGCAGCGGCACCGTGGTGACGGCCACCCCGCCCGCCTTGAGGACGCCGAACCATGCGGCGACGAGCCAGGGGTTGTTCGGGCCGCGCAGCAGCACGCGGTTCCCGGGGAGCAGGCCCAGGTCCTCGGTGAGCACCTGGGCGACCTGGTTGGCGCGCTGCAGCAGATCGCCGTAGGTCCAGCGCTCGTCGGTGGTCAGCAGGCAGGGGCGGTCGGGTCCCCAGCGCTCGACGGCGTCGTCGAGGAGGCTGTGGGCGCAGTTGAGCCGGTCCGGGTAGTCCAACTCCGGCAGGTCGAAGTGGAGTTCGGGCCAGAGGTCGAACGGCGGGAGCCGGTCGCGGCAAAAGGTATCGGCGTGCGCCGAAGGGGAGAGCTCCATGGGGCGGCACCTCGTTCAGGGAGCAGCGGGGGAGATGGGGCAAGTATCTCGATAAATTGGCGGCCGTCAATTCCTCGCCATATCTCTGTGAGGTGATCGTCGCCTCCGGGTGGGCTCGCCGGAGACTCTTCGAAGGCCTCGCGGTGGCTTTCGGGCGGCTCCCCGGCGGCTCCCCGGCCGGCCTCGCTCGCCCTCCGTTACGCCCTCGATGTGCGCCGATCCGCGGCGCCCTGCATCTCAGGCGGTCGGCACGCGCACTCGTACGGCTTTGCCGAACTCGTCAGCTTGCACGCTCAGTTGACCGCCGGCCTCGGTGGCCATCAGGTGCACGAGCAGCAGGCCGCGCCCGTTCTCGGCGTCCGGGTCCACCTCGCCCCGCGGGTGCGGCAGCCGCGGCAGTGCGCAGGCTCCGTCGGTGACCTCCAGCTGGAGCCATCCCCCTCGCAGGGAGATCCCGACGCGCAGGCGGCCCGCGTCGGCGGCGTGCAGGACGACGTTCCCGACCAGCTCGCTCACGGCCAGCAGGAGCACGGCCGCGATCTCGGCGGAGACTTCCCAGCCGTCGAGCACCGAGCGCACGCGGGAGCGGATCAGGGGGACGGTCGCCGCGGTGGGCTCCGCGGCCCAGTGGTCGAATCCGCGGGCCCGGGAGGCGATCGCGGAGGCCGTGCCGGCCGGGTCGGCCGCGGGGGCGACGGGCCGGCCGGAGGGGGGTGTGGAGGTGAGCATGGCGTGCTCCCGGAGGGGGAAGGCGACGACATTCGCGCGGTGGCTCGTGTAACTGCCGGGGAACTGGTAGTGCCCGTGCTCTTGTGGTCTGCGGAAACGCGTCGCTAGAGTTGTGATTACACGTGTAACACGCTAAGCCTCCTCCCCGGCCCGCGCAAGCATTTCGGACATACGTTACGAAGCCTTGTCCCTACTGCCGGCGCGGCCGTGGCCGGACGCGCACCTGGAGCCATCGGCCCCCTCGGGGCCGAGCAGACTGGAAGGGCCGCAATGACGCAATCGCTCCCTGCCGCGATCGACCCGGCGGACATGACCTGGCCGCCCCCGCCGTTCCGGACACCCGTGTCCGCGGTCGTCGACGCGGACGGGGTCCGCCGCTTCGAGGGGGTCACCTACGCGACCTCGCCGGGATACCGTCCCCGACTGCTCGACGTCCACGTACCCGCGGGCGAGGGTCCCTTCCCGGCGGTGGTGTGGATCCACGGCGGCGGCTGGCTGGACGGCGACCGGCGCTACCCGCCGCCGACCGTGCCCGTCGAGCTGCTGCACGGCTCGGTGCTGGGGGCGGGGCTGGCCCTCGTCTCGATCGACTACCGGCACAGCCTGGAGGCCCCGTTCCCGGCCCAGCTGCACGACGTGAAGGCCGCGATCCGCTACGTCCGGCAGTTCGCCTCCGCGCTGGGCATCGACCCTGACCGGATCGGGGTCTGGGGGGAGTCCGCCGGTGGCCACCTCGCGGCCCTCGCCGGGGTCGTCGGCGCGGACACCCCGGACGCCGAGGCGCTGGAGGGCGCGCACGGAGTGGGCGCCGGCGACACCGCCGTACGGGCCGTCGTCGACTGGTACGGGGTCTCCGACCTGCTCACCCTCGCCGAACACCCCATGCCGGGGTTCCCGCCGATGCCCGGCGGAGCCGAGTTCCCCGACCCGTACGAAGCCCTCCTCGGCGCGTCCGTCGCCGAACGCCCGGAGCTGGCGCGGGCCGCGAGCCCCGTCACGTACGCCGTCGAGGGCTCCGACCCGCCGCCGTTCCTGCTGATCCACGGAACCCGGGACGGGCTCGTCCCGTACAGCCAGAGCGAGGAGCTCGCGGCGGCTCTCGCGAAGGCCGGGGGAGAGGTCGTCCTGACCCCCGTGGAAGGCGCCGACCACATCTTCCTGGGCTCTCCCGACATCGATCGCATAGTCATCGACAGCGTCGCCTTCCTCGCCCGCCACTTGACCGCCTGAGCACAGCCACCACCGAAACCAGCGGCCCGGCCCGACCGGACGCCCCGTCCCGGGGCGCCCGGCACGGCCCCGGGTCGCTTCCGGATCTGCGGTGCGGTGCGGCGTGGTGGGGTGTAGGTACACCGCGGGCTCCACTCCGCCTCCGGCCGCCACCGAGGGCCTGCCGACGGGACGTGTCCTCGTGTTCGGGGTCGAACGAGGGGGATCGCTTGTCGCGGTACACGGCTGATGCCGAAGCAGGGACGAAGGGATCACTTTCCCCGCCTGGCAGGGGCGTCACTCCGTGACGCTCGCTGAGCTGTTGGTCCGGCTCGGCGGCTTCGGCCTGGGTCTGACGTGGAGCGTGGAGCTCGACGAGATCCCTGGGACGTCGGGGCTGCCGACGACGGCGTGCTCGGCGAACTTCGGCGCCACTACCCGGACGCCGTAGCCCTCTGAGCGGAACCGTGACCCGGCGCCCCACCCGCCGGGCCGAAACCCCCGCCTACGAGGTCTCGCGCTGGACCAGGATCGCCTCTACCGCGGGGATGGGAGCGGTCGTGCCCGTCTCGATCAGCTCGTGCACGGCGTCGGCGACCAGAGCGGGCGAGACGAGGTCCAGGCGGATCGAGGTCAGCGGGGGTTCCTGGAGCCCGGCGAGGACCAGGTCGTCGGAGCCCACGACCGCCACGTCCTTCGGTACGGAGAGCCCCTCGGCCCGCAGCGCGTGGAGGAGCAGGGCGGCGTACTCGTCGTTGTAGGCGAACACGGAGTCCAGGCCGAGGCTCCGCCAGCGCCGCGCCAGCGCGGTCGCGGACTCCGGGGTGTACGAGAGCTCCACCGGCGTCACCGTGGCCATGTGCCGGGCGGCGACCGATTCGGCGCCCGCGAGCCGCGGCCGGGCGAGCGTTGCGAGGCCGCGTTCCTGGGGCATGACCACGCCGATACGGGTCCGGCCGCGGGCGATCAGGTGCTCGGCGGCAGTGGCGCCGATGGCGGCGTGGTCGAAGCCGATGGTGTGCGCGCCCGGGACGGGACGGGCGGCGAAGGCGATCAGCCCCCGCACTCCGGCGCGCCGCAGCAGCTCGGTGGCCTGCGCGGTGAGGCTGTCGCCGTCGAGGGCGATCACGGCCGCCGGACGCAGTTCGGCCCAGGCGCGAGCGGCGTCGAGGGGATCGGTGAAGCGCCCCGCGTGCAGGACCGCCGTGTAGCCGTGCCGGTCCAGCTCGCTGTGCAGGTCGTCGACCCAGTCGCTGACGAGGCGGCCGACCGCGGAGATCGACGCGGGCATCAGGACGAGATTGCTGCGGCCGGCGCGCAGGGACCGGGCCGCGGCGTGCGGTACGTAGCCGAGCTGCCGGGCGGCGTCGAGGACGCGCGCGCGGGCGGCTTCACCGACGCGGTGGCCCTGGGTGTCGTTGAGGACGAAGGAGACCGTGGCGCGGGACACCCCGGCGAGGCGGGCCACGTCGGCGCTGGTCGGGGATGCCGTAACAGGAGTGTCTTTGGTCATGACGTCGATCGACGCTCCTTTTGATCGGCTCGATGCCTTCCCTTCGAAGGTTACACGAGTTAGATCAAGGGAGCGCGGGCCCGCCCGGATGGGCGGGCCCGGGAGGGGGAGGGTCACTCGGGTCGGCCGAGGGCCCCCTCGTGCAGGCGCAGGGAGTCCCCGGCGAGGTCGTCGAGCGCGGTCACCACGGAGTCGAAGCGCATCGTGGTGCGGGTGTCCTTCTCGTACGGGTTCCAGGTCGGCATGCCCGGATGGTTCGGGTCGCCGGTGCGGACGAAGGCGATCCAGGCCCCGTGCATGGTGTGCGCGAGCCCGTCCCGGACGGCGGGGTCGAGTCCGGCCGTCAGGGGCGCGTGCGCCCACTGGTCGAAGTTGGCGAAGGCGAAGGGCAGCTCGAGGCAGTGGGCCGCTCCGAGCCGGCCGTCGTAGGCGGCCGCGGGGAAGTCGAACTGGTAGGCCCATACCGGGTGACCCGCCGCGGCCCGCGCTTCGGCCAGCCGCAGGGCCGGCACCCGGAAGAGCTCGTCGGTGATGAGGTCCATCAGGACGCCGGCCGGACCGGCACCCGGGCGGGCGTGCTCGTACGCCGAGTAGACCCCGGGGGCGGCTTCGGGGCCGAAGGTCTCCGCGATCCGGTCGGTCACCTGCTCCCGGGAGGCCGCGGCGTAGGTCCCGTCGAGGGCGAAACCGAAGTTGGCCTCCTCCCGGGTCCAGCCGATCATCACCTCGATGCCCGCGGCGGCGCCGTGCAGCAAAGCCCGCGCCGGGTGGCGCGGCAGGGTGACCCCGTCGACGACGGGCAGGAACGGCGTGGGCCAGTACCCCCAGCGCGTGGTCAGCGCGAACAGCCCGCCCATGGCGCCGATCAGCTCGGGCCAGGGTGCGGCGCGCAGCTCGGTCAGATTCTTGACCCCGGCGAGCTCCAGGTACGCGGCGGTGCGCTCCCGGTAGGCGTCGGGCGCGGGCAGGTCCAGGCCGAAGGGCGGGCTCATCAGGATCACCCGACGGATCAGGTCCTGGGCTTCCGGCAGGCCGGCGAGGGCGGCCGTGGACACCGCGCCGCCCGACTGGCCGGCGACGGTGATCGAGTCCGGGTCGCCGCCGAAGGCGGAGACGTTCTCCCGTACCCAGCGCAGGGCGGCGAGCTGGTCGCTCAACCAGTGGTTGGCGCCGGAGCCGTCCGGCTCGCCCTCGGCGCCGGTGAGGAGGTAACCGAGCGGGCCGATCCGGTAGTTGATGCTGACGACGACCAGGTCCCCGTCGCGGGAGAAGGTCGCGCCGGAGTAGTTCGGCAGCGACCCGGACCCGGAGACGAAGCCGCCACCGTGGATCCAGACCAGTACGGGCCGCCGGGCGTCGTCGACCGCGGGCGTCCAGATGTCGAGGGTCAGGCAGTCCTCGTCGAAGGGCGGCGAACCGTGCCCGCCGAGGACGGGGTCGCCGCCCTCCATGTACATCTGCGGGGCGCTGGGCCCGTCCGCGGTGGCGTCCCGGGTGCCGCTCCAGCCCGGATGCGGTTGCGCGGGCCGCCAGCGCAACGCGCCGACCGGGGGCGCGGCGTAGGGCACGGCCCTGAAGACGGCGAGCCCGTCCTCGACCGAGCCGCGGAGCGGGCCCGCGGGCGGATGCGCCACGGGGTGACCTGGTCCTGGGGTGGGTGCCATGAGTCGATCCTTCCTGGGGCGCGCGCCGGACGCGCGCCGGCCTGCCGAGAATATGGCGTCAATTTTGCGACCGTCAATGTTTCGCAATACCCGGATCGCCGGCGGCCCCCGCGCTGTGTGTGTGCGGTGGTCGGCGGGGCTGCGCGAGGGGCGGGCCGAGCAGGTTCCGGATGTCCCGACGTTCCCGGACGCCCCGACCCCTCGGCCCTGGACCCTGGACCGCTCGGATGGTGGGGCGCCCTGGAGCGGCCTGGCTGCACTGCCTGGATGGTCGGGCAGGCCGCCGGGCCTGCTCCGGGGGCGCGTGCCCCCGGATGTCAGGTGCCGAACGGGGCCGCACGCACTGCCCGGCGCGCCTGGCCTGCCTGACCGTCGGGCCTTGTCTGCTGGAGGTCCGGGGGTGGGTACGCGGTCCGGCCCGGGTCGGCCTGACCGTCGTGGAGGTCCGTCACATCCAGAGGGTGTCGGCCGCCATGCGTTCGGCCTCTGTCTCCAGCAGGGGCGCGAACGCCCGCCACACCAGCAGGCACGCCCCCACGGCGGCCAGGGCTCCGGCGAAGGTGTCGCTCAGCCACTGGGCGTGCTGCCAGGTGCGGCTCCACATCATGGCGCCGGTGTACCCCGCGCCGAACAGCCACCACCAGCGCCGGCCGCCCGGCGGGAACAGCACCACCGCGGCCGCGATCACCAGGGCGACCGCGGTGAAGACCTGGCCGGAGGGGTACGAGCCGTCGTTGACCAGGACCCAGGTGTGCGGGGGCCGCGGCCGGTCGGCCAGCTGCTTGAGCGGCAGCACCAGGAGCACGTTGGCCAGGATCGCGGTGGTGAACACGAAGAGCGCCGACCGCCAGCGCCCGTACATGCACAGGCAGCCCATCAACAGCAGCGGCAGGACCGTGCCCAGCGGCCCGCCCAGGCGGTCGAGAACGGTGGCGAACCCGCTGGCGGTGTCCGTGGGCGAGCCCTCCAGCGAAGCGGCCCACGCGTCGTCGAGCCCCTGGAAGAAGGGCTGTTCGTCCACGCGCAGGAGCACCCCCATCAGCACGGACAGCAGGGTCAGTGCCAGACCCCAGGCGAGCGCGTGGCGTGGCGGAGCTGCGGGAACGGGCCGCCTGGGCGGCCGCGCGGGGATCGGGGGCGGGGTCAGGGCGTGACCGGGGAACTGGGACATGACGGAACCTTTCGCGGCCGCCTTCCCGGGCGATGGGGGCGCGTGGGAAGACGGCGGACGGGCGCGAAGCGCGGGGACGAGCGGAAGCGGGGATTTCGAGCGGGCGTGGCCCGAAGCGGGCTGCCGAGGCAGATGTGCCCGTGCGGGCGTACCGAGGCGGACGGACCCAGACGGGTGTACCGAAGGCGGCGTGCGGATGTGCACGGGAGAGGACGCCCGGCTTCTCGCCGGCCAGTCGGCGCGGGGCCCCAAGCGCGGTGGCGAGCGGAGATGTGTCGGGCGGGCTGGAGTCGGCAGCCTCGGGGCCTGGCCAGCCGGATCGGCAGGGCTGCTGGATCGGGCGGGTCACCCGGATCAGCCGGAGCGGCACGGTGGGTCGGATCGGCGGGGTCGGCAGGTTCGGTCGGATCAGCCGGATCCGGATGTTCGGCCGGCTCAGCGGGTCCGGCCGGTTCTGGAGGGTCGGCCGGGTGGGCCGGACCTGCCGGATGGAGCGGGTCAGCTGGATCTGCAGGGGTGGCCGGATCAGCAGGACCTGCGCGGTCGGTCGGATCGGCAGGGCGGGTTGACCGGCCCGGTCAGCCGGATCGGCCGACTCGGCCCGAGTTGGCTGAGCGGGCCGAGGTGCACCGACGGCGGGCGCTTCGGCCCCTGGCGCGGCAGCCGAAGGCGTGCCGACGCGTGGGCGAGCCGCAGGGGTGGGTGGGCTCCGCTCAGGGGTGGGAGTGGGGTCGGCGCGGTGCGGCACGGAGTATTGCGGACGCGTGACCGTCGCCACAAGTGCAAGAGGGTTCTCGGTCGGGTCTGACTTGCGATGAGGCCGCGTCCGGCTGGTTACACGTGATCGACCTGGACTTCGTCCACGGGTCACGATCTGTACGGAGGTCTGCGCCAACCCTTGGCTAGACCGGTGAGTGAGTGCTACACAGTGTCCAAGCACCTGGAGTGACACGTGTAACAAGGTTGGCGTGTCAGCCGCACTGCACTGCACAGCACTACAAAGCACCGCACCGCAGAACCCGCAGCACAGCCCCACCGCACCGCACCGCAGGCACCGCACGCACCGCGCCGAGCAACCGCACCGCGTCAGCCGCCTCGCGCTCGGCGCGGCACTTCCCGGCGACGCCCTCGTGCGCAACCGCACCTTCGGCGTCTCCGTCCTCCCCGCGCACCGCACCGGCGGTTCCCCCACGCCACCTCCCCGCTCCGTCCCCCGAGGAGTCGTCATGGCTACCAACGAGATCATCGACCCGCCCGCCCAGGCGGATCCCGAACCCTCCCGCGGCCGCGGGCTCCTGCTCCTCCTCCTGGTCGCGAACTCCGCGATGATGGCCGTCTACATGGGCGTCGGCTCCGTCCTCCTGCCCACCCAGATCGCCGCGATCGCCGGCGACGACAAGGTGGCGGTGCTCGGCCTGATCGGCGGCATCAGCGCGATCTTCGCGACCGCGTTCAACCCGATCGCCGGCGCCCTCTCCGACCGCAGCGGCCGTCGCAACCCCTGGGTCCTGGGCGGCGCGCTCGGCTCGCTCGTGGGCCTCGCCGTCCTCGGCAGCGTCGCCACCGCGCTGCTCGTCGGGATCGGCTGGTGCCTGGTCCAGGCGACCATGAACATCTACCAGGCCGCCGTCACCGCGATCGTGCCCGACCGGGTGCCCGCCGCCCGGCGCGGTACTGCGTCCGCGCTGGTCGGGCTGGGCCTGCCCATCGGCGGCACGGTCGGCGTCCTGATCGCCTCCCAGACCTCGGAACACCTGCGCACCGGCTACCTCGTCTTCGGCGGGGTCATCGCCGGAGCCGCGCTGCTGCTCACCACCTTCTGCCGGGACGTCCCGCGCACCGAGCCCGCCCCGGACGCGCCCGCCGCCCCCAAGGGGGCCCAGATCAAGGCCTTCCTGTCGGCGCTCGCCCACCACGACTTCCGGTGGGCCTTCATCGGGCGCGCCCTGATGGTCCTCGGGTACTTCTCGGTGGTCGGCTACCAGCTCTACATCCTGGGCGACCACATCGAGCTTCCCGGCGGGCTGACCCCGCCCGCCGCGATGGCGGTGCTCACGCCCGTGTCGATGGTCGCGATGGCCGTCTCCACGGTGGTCGGCGGGTTGCTGTCCGACCGCTGGAACCGCCGGAAGGTGTTCGTCGGCGTCTCGGCCGCCCTCGCCGGGCTGGTCATGGTGGTCCCCGTCGTCAGCCCCACGTGGACGGGCATGCTCGTGTTCAGCGCGCTCAACGGCCTGGCCTTCGGATGCTTCATGGCCGTCGACACCGCGCTCGTCACCCTGGTGCTGCCCCGGGCCGAGGACGCCGCCCGCGACATGGGCGTCCTGAACATCGCGAACGCCGGGCCCCAGATCATCGCCCCCTTCGTCGCCTCCGCCGTGGTCACCACCCTGGGCGGCTACACCCCGCTCTTCCTGGTCGGCGGAGCCCTCTCGCTGATCGGCGCACTGGCGATCCTCCCCATCCGCAGCGTGCGCTGATACCGCCGGGCCGGATCCCCCTCAACCTCCGGGCCGCCCCTCCCGGGCGGCGGCCCGGACCGCACTCCGGTGGGCTCGCGCCGAGGGTCGCGAGCCCACCGGGCCCCACCCCTGACCGACCCTCGCGCTGTTCCCGGGTGCCGGTTCCCGGTTTCCGAGTCCCGGGTCCCCCTTCCCAGGTCCCGTTTCCCGATTCCCGATTCCCTTTCTCACTTCCTCTCCGAAGGAGCGTTCCTTGCAACGCAAGCGAGTTCTGCCGCTGGCCGCCCTGCTGCTCTGCGCGCCGGCCCTCGCCGGTACGGTGCCCGCCGCCGTGGCCGCGCCGCAGGCCGGGCCGGCGCCCGCACCGGTGCCCGCGGGCCCGCTGAGGATCCTGCTCACCAACGACGACGGCTACAACGCGCCCGGCATCCGGCTGGCCTTCGCGCGGCTGACCGCCGCCGGGCACGACGTCACCATCGTGGCCCCGCTGACCAACCAGAGCGGAGCCGGCACGAAGACCTCCAACTCCCCGTCCCTGGCGGTCCGCCACCCCGAGCCGAAGGTGTGGGCGGTCGACGGAACCCCCGGCGACTCGGTGAACTTCGGGCTGTCCGAGGTGTTCGAGGGGGGAGCGCCCGATCTCGTCGTGTCGGGCACCAACTTCGGCCCGAACGTGGCCGCACTCGCGTCCCACTCCGGCACGGTCGGCGGAGCCGTCGCCGCACTGGACGCCGGCGTGCCCGCGATCGCCCTGAGCACCGGCGGCGTCGCGGCTCCCGACCCCGTGACCACGGTCAACGCGATGGGGCCGACGCTCGACTTCGCGGTCAAGCTGATCGACCGGCTGCGCTCGCGGGCCCGCTCCGGCCCCTTGCTGCCCGAGGGCGTCGGCCTCAACGTCAACCATCCCGTGGTCGGAGCCGACGGCAAGGGCACCCCGGCCGGGGTGGCCACCACCTTCCAGGACGCGCAGGCCCTCCTGAAGGCCGACTACACCGATGCCGGCGACGGCACCTGGAAGGTCGGCGTGAAGGTGGACCTGAAGACACCGGCCCGGGGCAGCGACGTGGAGGCCGTGAGCGCCGGGAAGATCGCCGTCAGCCCGATGAACGCCGACTGGAACACGGGAACGGTCGACTTCGCCGTCACCGCCGCCCTGCTCACCGGGCTCCGCCCGTAGGTCAGGCATGCCCCTGGTCGGCAGGCCTCGCCCAGGCTCGGCCTGGCCCATGGCCGGCTCTCGCCCATAGCCGGGCAGGCCTCGCCCGTGGGCCGGGCCGCGCCCCGGCAAGTTCCGCCGACCGCACCAGCAGGCCTCCGGGGGCGGGGCGGGCGTCACGCGCCCCGTCCCGTCCCCGATGGTCCCCAACCCAGGAGTAGGGATGCAACGGCTCTCGCACCGGATCACCGCCCGGCTTTCCACGGCAAGACCCTTACTCGGCACGGTGCTCGCCCTCACCGCGGTGATCGCCACCGCGCTCCCGGCCACCGCCTCTCCCGGCGGACCTCCCGGAGGCGTTCCGGGCGGCCCGGCGGACGGCTCGCCACGCCCGGTGGTCTCCCTCGCGCAGGGCGCGCTGCGCGGCCGCGCCCACGACGGGGCGCAGGAGTTCCTCGGCGTGCCCTACGCCGCCGCACCGGTCGGGGCGAACCGGCTGCGCGCCCCGCAGAGGCCCCCGCACTGGAACGGGGTGCGCGAGGCCGTCGAACAGGCCCCCGCCTGCCGGCAGTTCTCGCCGTTCGGACTGCGCGATCCCTCGGCGGTCAGCGAGGACTGCCTGTACCTGGACGTGTACCGGCCGGGCCGGCCCCGCGCGGGGGCCCGGATGCCGGTGATCCTCTGGATGCACGGGGGCGCGTACAGCCAGGGCACCGGTACCCAGTTCGGCGGGCGCACGATGGCGGAGCTGACCGGCTCCGTCGTGATCAGCATCAACTACCGCCTCGGCCAACTGGGTTACCTGGGCCTCCCCGAACTGGGCCGGGAGAACGCGCTGCGCTCCGGCTCCTTCGGCCTGATGGACCAGATCCAGGCGCTGCGCTGGGCGCGGGAGAACGTCGCGGCCTTCGGCGGCGACCCCGGCAACGTCACGGTCTCGGGCCAGTCCGCGGGCAGCGGTTCGGTGTGCGGGCTGCTCGCGGCTCCGACGGCGGCGGGGCTGTTCCACCGGGCCGCCCTGCAGAGCGGCCCCTGCACGCTGCTGCGCACCCCCGACGCCGCGCGGGCCGAGTCCGAGGCGCGGGCCTTCGCCGTGAGCGCGGGCTGTCCCGACCCGGCCGGGGCCGTGGCGTGCCTGCGCGCGGCTTCCGGGCAGTCACTGGTGAACGCGGCCCGTACGCGGCCCACTTCGGGTCCCGCGTCGGGCGACGGGCTGCTGCCGCGCGATCCGGCGGCCGCGATCTCGGCCGGGTCCTGGAACAAGGTCCCGGTGCTGATCGGGAGCACCCGCTCCGAGGCGCGCTTCTTCGTCGCGCTGACCCAGCCCGCCCTGACGGCCGAGCAGTACGCGCAGCAGATCCTCGCGGGCTACGGCGCGGCCGGGCCGGAGGTCCTCACCCGCTACCCGGTCGCCGCGCACGGATCCCCGTACCTGGCGCTGTCGGCGGTGATGACGGATGCGACGTTCGCCTGCGAGACCGCCCGGACGTCGCAGTTGTTCGCCCGCCAGGTCCCCACCTTCACCTACGAGTTCGACGACCCCGATTCGCCGACCCTGGCAGGGGCTCAGGTCCCCGGCCTGGACGAGTCGAACGCGCACAGCGCCGAACTCGCCTACCTGCACGACTTCACGATGGGGGAGCGACCCCTGACCCCCGTCCAAGTCGCCCTGGCGACGAGGATGAAGCGCTACTGGGGCGCCTTCGCCCGCCACGGCGTTCCCGCGGTCGCCGGCCAGGCCCCCTGGCCCGCGGCCCGGCCGGGGGGGGCGGGGCGGGCGCGGGGGCCCGGGGGGGGCCGGGGGGGCCCGGCGGGGGCGGGCCGGCACCCAATACAATTAAGGGGCGGGCCGCCC
>NZ_JBEXPT010000027.1:0-59275 GCF_040612195.1 Streptomyces sp. NPDC006450
CGCGGCGGCCACCACTGCGCTGCTGGCCGCCGCACCGCTCGGCTGCGCCGGCGACGGCCCGAGGACCCCACCCCCGGCCACCGCCGCGCCACCCGCACCCCAGGAGCTCTGCACCCGCCTGATCACCCACTGGGCGGGCGTGATCCTCGACGCCGGAGACGGCAAGGACGCCGTCCACCTCGACTACCAGTCCATGGGCCTGTCCGGCGGCCAGAACGACATCCTGCGCGCCGTCCTCGCCGACGCCCGCGCCGAGCGGGACGCCAGGGGCCCGGCCGCCGCCCGCGAACTCACCGCCCGCGAGGCGGAACGCCGCTGCGCCGAGCGCTACCGCTCCGGCGCCCCGACCGGCGGGCCCTGGCAGTGAGCGGAGGCATCGGCCCGATCGAGCCGGGTGAGGGCACGGAGGCGAAGGAGGGCCCGCGCCCCGCTCCCCGTACGCCCCCGGCCGTCCGCAGGGCCCGCGAGGCCTACGAGGGCCACCGGCGGGCCGTCCTGGCCCTCGGGGCCCTGACCTGCGTGTCCGCCGTGATCGCCGGAGGCGCCGCGCTGTACGCGGCCCGGCCGCGCCCCGCCCCGTACACCCCGCCCGCACCCTCTCAGGTGTTCTCCCTCGCCTACCTCGGTCCGGCCGGGCAGGCCCCCTCCGGCACGGCCTTCGTGTTCACCGTCCGTGTGCGCGCCGCCTCCGGTCCGGCCATCACGCTGGAGCGGCTGACGCAGCCTTCGCGGGCCCTGACGGTGGAGGTCCAGCCACTACTTCCGGCCACGCTCGCCCCGGGGGAGGCTCGTGACCTCGCGGTACGGATTCGGGTCACAGACTGCGTGCATGTGGCACGGAATTCCGGACTTCCATTCCTCGAAGTAACCCTAAGTAATGGGTTTGAAAAAGAGGACCACAGCTACATCCCCGGTGACCGTTATGCGAAGGATCTCTCCAGCGCCCTGACCAGGGCCTGTCCCGAAGATCGAGACACAGGCGCCCCTCCCTCGTCATGACCAAAAGGGCCCAGAGTCCTGGCGTGACAGTACTCAAACCAGCCAACGGTCCTCACCCGTCTCACCATACGGACAAGACGAACCGGCCGGATTTCCCCCTTTCCACCCGCAGAGATCCGCTATGTATTACGCCGTGGCATAACAAGAGAGTCACATCATTGGCCTCAGCCCTCCATAACGGCCCAAGACCCGCTTAGAGTCACGGCCAGTCACCGCGACCAGCCGGATTCCTTTCAGTTCGGTACCCGCGTTCGACACGGTGCGTCCCACGGGGGACGCAGTGCCAGGAAAGGACTGATCGTGCGTCAGCGTTCTCTCATAGCCGTGACCGCCGCGCTCGCCGCGGGCGCCCTCACCCTCACCGCCTGCGGATCGCGCGGAGAAAAGACCAACGACGCCGCCAGTGGCGACACCACGGTCGTCATCGGCGTCGACGCCCCGCTGACCGGCGACCTCTCCGCCCTCGGCCTCGGCATCAAGAACTCCGCCGACCTCGCCGCCAAGCAGGCCAACGAGAAGAAGTACGTCAAGGGCGTCACCTTCAAGATCCAGGCCCTCGACGACCAGGCCCAGGCCTCCTCCGGCCAGCAGAACGCCACCAAGCTCGTCGCCGACAAGGACGTCCTCGGTGTCGTCGGCCCCCTGAACTCCTCCGTCTCGGAGTCCATGCAGAAGGTCTTCGACGACGCCAAGCTCGCCCAGATCTCCCCGGCCAACACCAGCCCGTCCCTCTCCCAGGGACCGAAGTGGGCCACCGGCGAGAAGGTCCGCACCTACAAGAGCTACTTCCGCACCGCCACCACGGACGCCATCCAGGGCCCGTTCGCGGCGCAGTACCTCTTCAACAAGGCGGGCAAGAAGAAGGTCTTCCTGATCGACGACAAGAAGACCTACGGCGCCGGCCTCGCCGGCACCTTCAAGGGCGAGTTCACCAAGCTCGGCGGCCAGGTCGTCGGCGAAGGCCACATCGACCCGGAGAGCAAGGACTTCTCCGCGATCGTGACCGAGGTCAAGAGCTCCGGCGCCGACGTCGTCTACTACGGCGGCGAGTACCCCGCGGCCGGCCCGCTCAGCAAGCAGATCAAGGCCTCCGGCACCAAGATCCCGCTCGTCGGCGGTGACGGCATCTACGACAAGAAGTACGTCGAGCTCGCCGGCGCCGAGTCCGCGGGCGACCTCGCCACCTCGGTCGGCGCCCCGGTCGAGAGCCTGCCGTCCGCCAAGGACTTCGTCGCCAACTACACCAAGGCCGGATACAAGGAGCCCTTCGCCGCCTACGGCGGTTACTCCTACGACTCCGCCTGGGCGATCATCGAGGCCGTCAAGGCCACCGTCGACGCCAACAACGGCAAGCTCCCCGACGACGCCCGCGCCAAGGTCCTCGCCGCCGTCCAGGGCGTCTCCTTCGACGGCGTGACCGGCAAGGTCTCCTTCGACGAGTTCGGTGACGCCACCAACAAGCAGCTCACCGTCTACAAGGTCGAGGGCACCGAGTGGAAGTCCGTCGAGTCCGGCACCCTCGGCTGACCTCCACCGACCACCCGACTGACCCGTAGCCGGTAGTCCGCTCGAACGGCCGGCCACGGGAGCACCACCAACCTGCCGCGCGGGGCGCGCACAAAAGCGCCCCGCGCGGAGTCACATCCGTCGAAAGACTCGGAGGACCTGCGGTGCACGAACTGCCGCAACAGCTGGTCAACGGCCTGCTACTGGGATCCATGTACGGGCTCGTCGCCATCGGCTACACGATGGTCTATGGCATCGTCCAGCTCATCAACTTCGCGCATGGCGAGATCTTCATGACCGGCGGATTCGGAGCGCTCACCGTCTGGCTGATGCTCCCCGGGGGCACCACCATGTGGATCGCCCTCCCGCTCATGATCATCGGCGCGATCATCGTCGCCACCCTCATCGCCGTCGGTGCCGAACGCTTCGCCTACCGACCCCTGCGCAACGCTCCCAGGCTCGCCCCGCTCATCACCGCCATCGGCCTCTCCATCGCCCTCCAGCAGGCGGTATGGGCCTGGTACCCCGGAGCCGAATCCTCCCTGATCTTCCCCGAGATCCCCGGCGGACCCTTCCACCTCGGCAGCGTCACCATCCAGACCGGCGACGTCTTCCTCCTGATCGCAGCCCCCATATCCATGGCCTTCCTCGGCTTCTTCGTCAAGAAGACCCGCACCGGCCGCGGCATGCAGGCAACCGCCCAGGACCCCGACACCGCCAAGCTCATGGGCATCAACACCGACCGCATCATCACCACCGCGTTCGCGCTCGGAGCCGTCTTCGCCGCCATCGGAGCCGTCGCCTACGGCCTCAAGTACGGCGAAGTCCAGTTCAAGATGGGCTTCCTCCTCGGCCTCAAGGCCTTCACCGCAGCCGTCCTCGGCGGCATCGGCAACATCTACGGCGCCATGGTCGGCGGCCTCGTCCTCGGCCTCGCCGAAACCCTGACCACCGTCTACGTAGCCGACATCCCCGGCTTCGAACAGCTCGGCGGCCAGTCCTGGGGTAACACCTGGGCGTTCGTACTTCTCATCCTCGTGCTCCTCTTCCGGCCTCAAGGCCTGCTGGGCCAGCGCGTGGCGGACAGGGTGTGACCTCCATGACGATCATCACCGCGGACACCGCGACCACCGTGAAGACCACCGCTCCGGCCAAGGGACTCATCCCCCTCCCCGAAAAGACGGCCCGCGCCCTCGCCACCGCCGGAGGCGCCCTCACCGCCGCCTCGGCATTCCTCGCCTGGACCTGGAGCACCGACTTCCCCGGGGACCTCACCTACTACGGCTCCCCCGCCGGCCTCCAGTGGCTCGTCCTCATCGGCGGCGCCCTCACAGCCCTCTTCGGCCTCGCCTCCTACGGCACCAAGGGCCTGCGCTGGCTCACCCCCGCCGGCGCCGACGCAGCGATCAAACTCGCCGCCCTCGCCGCGTTCGCCACCACCTGGTACACCGTCGTCTCGATCGTCCTCGAACTCGGACTCCTCGTAGACCTCGAACCCGGAGCCGGCATCGCCGCCCTGGTCAGCCTCCTCGCCGTCATCGCCGCCTTCGGACTCCCCTTCGAGCGCCCCACGCTCGAAGGCCCCGACCCCGACGACACCGGCTTCGAAAAGTTCAAGCACGAAGCCGGCAACCGCTGGACGACCTTCAAGGCCGCCTTCGCCTCCGGCCCCCTCAAGCCCGCCCGCACCCTCCCGGCCTGGGCCGAGATCCTCCTGATCGCCGCCGTCCTCGGCCTCGCGCTCACCGTCTTCACCTACGGCATCACCACCCCGTACCAGGAACTCTTCGTCGGCTTCCTGATCACCGCCGGATTCGGTGCCGCAGCACTCAACAAAGCAGGCCTCTTCGCCCGCGTCACCGCCCTCACCACCCGCCACCGCAACGTCGCCCTCGTCGGCGCCTTCGCCGCCGCGGCCGCCTTCCCCCTCACCCAGACCGACGACCAGTACGCGAACCTCGGCGTCAACATCCTGATCTTCGCCACCGTCGCACTCGGCCTGAACATCGTCGTCGGCCTCACCGGCCTCCTCGACCTCGGCTACGTCGCCTTCCTCGGCGTCGGCGCCTACACCGCGGCCCTCGTCTCCGGCTCCCCCAACTCCCCCTTCGGCGTGCACTTCCCCTTCTGGGCCGCACTCCTCATCGGCGCCGCAGCCTCCATGGTCTTCGGCGTCCTCATCGGAGCACCCACCCTGCGCCTGCGCGGCGACTACCTCGCCATCGTGACGCTCGGCTTCGGTGAGATCTTCCGCATCTCCATGAACAACCTCGACGGCACCTCCGGCCCCGACATCACCAACGGGCCCAACGGCATCGCCGGCATCCCGAACGTCAACCTCTTCGGATTCGACTTCGGCGCCACACACACCATCGCCGGATTCACCATCGGCCGCTTCGCCAACTACTTCCTGCTGATGCTGCTGATCACCCTCATCGTGATCCTCGTCTTCCGCCGCAGCGCGGAATCCCGCATCGGCCGCGCCTGGGTCGCCATCCGCGAGGACGAAACCGCCGCCGAAGCCATGGGCATCAACGGCTTCCGCGTCAAACTCATCGCCTTCGCCCTCGGCGCCACCCTCGCCGGCCTCGCAGGAGCCGTCCAGGCACACGTCAGCTACACGGTCACCCCCGACCAGTACACCTTCGCCAACGCCGTGCCCCCGAACTCCGCGTTCCTGCTCGCCGCGGTCGTCCTCGGCGGCATGGGCACCATCTCCGGACCCCTCGTCGGCGGATCACTGCTCTTCCTGATCCCCAACAAGCTCCAGTTCCTCGGCGAATACCAGCTCCTCGTCTTCGGCTTCGCCCTCATCGTCCTGATGCGCCTGCGCCCCGAAGGCATCATCCCCAACCGGCGCAACCAGCTCGAACTCCACGAGGACATGGAAGCGCCCACGGTCCTCGGCAAGGCAGGGGTCTGAACCCATGACGACCACCACCACCGACACGCCCCCCGCCACCACGGCGGAGACCGTCCTCGACGCACGCGGCGTCACGATGCGCTTCGGCGGCCTCACCGCCGTCAAGAACGTCGACCTCACCGTGCGCAGCGGCGAGATCGTCGGCCTCATCGGCCCCAACGGCGCCGGCAAGACCACCTTCTTCAACTGCCTGACCGGCCTCTACATCCCCACCGAGGGTGAAGTCCGGTACAAGGACAAGGTCCTGCCCCCCAAGTCGTACAAGGTCACCGCCGCCGGCGTCGCCCGTACCTTCCAGAACATCCGTCTCTTCAACAACATGACGGTCCTGGAAAACGTCCTCGTCGGACGCCACACCCGCACCAAGGTCGGCCTCTGGGCCTCCCTCCTGCGCCTCCCCAGCTTCGGCCGGGAAGAAGCGGCGAGCCGCGAGAAGGCCATGGAACTCCTCGAGTTCATCGGCCTCGCCCACAAGGCCGAACACCTCGCCCGCAACCTCCCCTACGGTGAGCAGCGCAAGCTCGAAATCGCCCGCGCACTGGCCAGCGACCCCGGCCTCATCCTCCTGGACGAGCCCACCGCCGGCATGAACCCGCAGGAGACCCGGGCAACCGAAGAACTCATCTTCGCCATCCGGGACCAGGGCATCGCCGTCCTCGTCATCGAGCACGACATGCGCTTCATCTTCAACCTCTGCGACCGCGTCGCCTGCCTCGTCCAGGGCGAAAAGCTCATCGAAGGCACCGCCGCCGAGGTCCAGGGCGACGAGCGCGTCATCGCCGCCTACCTCGGCGAACCCTTCGAAGGCGCCCCCGGCGCCGAAGAACTCGCAGGGGTGGAAGCCGCCGAAGCACAGAGCGAGGCCGCGCACGACGAGGCGACGGACAGCACGACCAGCACGGACGGAGAAGACCGGTGACCGCACTCCTGGAGGTCGAGGACCTCCGCGTCGCCTACGGCAAGATCGAAGCCGTCAAGGGCATCTCGTTCAGCGTCGACGCCGGCCAGATCGTCACCCTCATCGGCACCAACGGCGCCGGCAAGACGACGACCCTGCGCACCCTGTCGGGCCTGATCAAACCGCGCGGCGGCCAGATCAAGTTCCAGGGCAAGTCCCTCAAGAAGATCCCCGCGCACGACATCGTCGCGCTCGGACTCGCCCACTCCCCCGAGGGGCGGCACATCTTCCCGCGCATGACCATCGAGGACAACCTCCTCCTGGGCGCCTTCCTCCGCAAGGACAAGGACGGCATCCAGAAGGACGTCCAGCGCGCCTACGACCTCTTCCCGATCCTGGGCGAGCGCCGCAAGCAGGCCGCGGGCACCCTCTCGGGCGGCGAGCAGCAGATGCTCGCCATGGGCCGCGCGCTCATGTCCCGGCCGAAGCTGCTCATGCTCGACGAGCCCTCCATGGGCCTCTCGCCGATCATGATGCAGAAGATCATGGCGACCATCGCCGAGCTCAAGTCACAGGGCACCACCATCCTGCTGGTCGAGCAGAACGCCCAGGCGGCGCTCTCCCTGGCCGACCGGGGCCACGTGATGGAAATCGGCAAGGTCGTCCTGTCGGGCCCGGGCCGCGAGCTCCTGGTCAACGAGGACGTCCGCAAGGCGTACCTCGGCGAGGACTGAGCCCCACCCCTGCCGTACGAGTGAGGCCCGCCTCCGGATCCTGGATCCGGAGGCGGGCCTCACTCTTTGCGTACCGGGGCTGCTACTCGCCCTTGCCCGCGGCGGCCTTCTTCTCCTCGGCGTCCTCGATGACGGCCTCGGCGACCTGCTGCATGGACATCCGGCGGTCCATGGAGGTCTTCTGGATCCACCGGAAGGCGGCCGGCTCGGAGAGCCCGTACTGCGTCTGCAGGATGCTCTTCGCGCGGTCCACGAGCTTGCGCGTCTCCAGACGGAGGGAAAGGTCGGCGACCTCCTTCTCCAGCGCGCGGAGCTCGGCGAAGCGCGACACGGCCATCTCGATGGCGGGGACGACGTCGCTCTTGCTGAAGGGCTTCACGAGGTACGCCATGGCACCGGCGTCCCGAGCCCGCTCGACCAGGTCGCGCTGCGAGAACGCGGTGAGCATCAGCACGGGGGCGATGGACTCTTCCGCGATCTTCTCGGCGGCGGAGATCCCGTCCAGGACGGGCATCTTCACGTCCAGGATCACCAGGTCGGGACGGTGCTCCCGGGCCAGCTCGACGGCGGTCTGCCCGTCTCCGGCCTCACCGACGACGGCGTAGCCCTCCTCTTCGAGCATCTCCTTGAGGTCGAGACGGATGAGCGCCTCGTCCTCGGCGATGACGACGCGCGTCGTCAGCGGCGGAACGTGCGACTGGTCGGCGTCGGGCGTGGGCGTCGACTCGTGCTCGGCGGTCACGGGGGCTCCTCTTTGCGGGGCATATCAAGCTCCCCCGAGCCTACCTAGCTACGGTATGGTGGTGGCACGCAGGGTTCCCGTAAACCTTCGTTTCTTAGGCCCCAGTACTCCAACTGGTCAGAGAGGCCGCTCTCAAACAGCGGACAGTGTGGGTTCGAATCCCACCTGGGGCACCTTTCCTTGATTTCCAAGGTCACGCCCGATTACTCCCTCCGCCTCTTTCGAGGGAATCCGCCGGAAACTGCACGCCGGGGCCGGGAGTTTTGCTCACTGTCGGCCATATGTACGATCTGGCAACTCGGCAGCACGCGCTAGCCCTCCTCAGTGACGGGCGAAGCCTCAATTCAGTCAGCAAGCAAACGGGGATATCCCGGGCGGCCATCCGCGCCTGGCAGGTTCGCCTCGAACCACTCCCCCGCATGAACCAGACACCATGCGCGGGCCCGCCCGACCCAGCCGCATACGCATACCTCCTCGGTCTCTATCTCGGCGACGGGTGCATCAGCGCTCACCCCCGAGGCGGGCACCACCTCCGCATCGCCTGCGCAGACGCATGGCCCGGCCTCATCGAACTGTGCCGCGCAGCCATACGGGCGGTCCGCCCGTCCGACAAGGTCTACGTCCTGCAGCGCCAAGGTTGCGTTGCCGTCACCAGCTACGGACGGCACTGGACTTGCCTGTTCCCGCAGCACGCTCCTGGCAAGAAGCACGAGCGGCGCATCGTCCTTGAAGACTGGCAACAGGTCATCATCGACGCCCACCCGTGGGAGTTCGTCCGGGGGCTGATCCACTCCGACGGGTGTCGCGTCACCAACTGGACCGTCCGCAACGGCAAGCGCTACGAGTACCCCCGGTACTTCTTCACCAACAAGTCCGACGACATCCGGAAGCTCTGCACGGACACTCTCGCCAAGGTCGGCATTCAGTGGACGATCCTCGCGCGCGGCAGTGACCCCCTCAACGTCTCCATCGCCCGAAAGGCGTCCGTCGCGCTCATGGACGAGCACATCGGGCCGAAGTACTAGCCCGGCAGGTCGCCGCTGCCGCCCAGGTTGGCGACCAGCCGGCGCAGGCCGTCGATCATCGCGGCGTAGGCGGCATCATCCAGACCCTCCCGCATCCGCGCGTGCACCTTCGCGTTGCGGTCGCGCGCCCGTACGCGGCCGGCCTCGCCCTGCTCCGTGAGGGTCAGGGTGCCGCCCGCCTCCGTGAGCCAGCCCCGCGCCGCGAGGTCGTCGTAGACCGCGTCGAAGTCGGTGTCCTGGTCGTCGTACGGGGTGAGCTTCTCCGTGAGGGCCGCGCGCTTCCAGTGGGCCGGGGAGCCGGCCACGTGGTTGAGGGTCCACCAGTGGGGCTGGGTGAGGTTCTCCTCGGCCAGCGCGGCCCTGAGGCCGCCGATCACGAGGTTGCCGGCCTCGCGGGCCCAGTAACCGATGGGCTGGGCCGCGAGCTGGTCCTGCGAGTACTCCTTGATCGTCATATCTGGAGCGTATGACCTCAAGTGAGCTTGAGGTCAAGGCGACTTGACCCCGAATCCTCAGCCGCGGCCCGCCAGGCCGTGCAGGACCGTCGTCACGTGGGCTTCCGCGTCGGCCGGGTCGAGGGGGGCGTGGGCGACGAGGAGGCGGTACCAGAAGGGGCCGAAGACCAGGTCGGTGGCGTGGTCGAGGTCCGTGCCTGCGGGGAGTTCCTCGCGCGTTACCGCCCGAGTCAAGAGAGTGGCAACGACATCGCGGCGGGTGGCGACCCAGGCGCGGAAGGGTTCGGCGAAGGCGGGGTCGAGCTGGGCTTCGGCCATGAGGCCGGTGAGGGCTTTGGCGCGGACGGGGTCGCCGCCGATGCGGTAGAGGTCGGTGACGAAGGCGGTGAGGTCGCCGGTGAGGGTGCCGGTGTCGGGTTCGGGGACGCGGGCGGCGGTTTCGTGGGCGTAGGCGTCCATGACGAGGGCGGGCTTGGATTTCCACCAGCGGTAGACGGTGCTCTTGGCGACGTTGGCGCGCTTGGCGACGCCTTCGATGGTGAGGGCGCCGTAGCCGTTCTCGACGAGGAGTGCGGCGGTGGCTTCGAGGACGGAGTGGTGGGCGTCTTCGTTGCGGAGGCGTCCGCCGGTGCGGGGCGGGTTGCTCGAAGGAGTGATTGACACGGCTTCACGATAGCCCTAGCGTTTTATCGAAACGCGGCGTAGCGTTTCGATTGAAGGATCGACCGAGGGATACGGGGGGCGGAGCCATGGGCAAGATCGTGATCGCGCACGGGTACGGGATGAGCGCCGGGGAGCACTGGTACACGGCGACGGGTGAGGAGTTCGCCGCAGAGGGGCATGAGGTGCGGATCCCGAACTTCCCCGAGCCGTTCGCTCCGGAGGCCGGCGTGTGGCTGAAGGAGCTGGCGGCGGCGACGGAGGGTGCGCCGGCCGGCGAGACCGTGTTGGTGGGTCACAGTCTGGGTGGGGTGAATGTGCTGCGGCTGTTGCAGGGGCACGACACGGAGGCCGAGGGGGCGTTCGCGGGGGTGGTGTTCGTGGCGTCGATGTCGGGCGAGGTGGGGTATGACGCGTTGGCGCCGTTCTTCTCGCCGGAGTTCGACTGGCAGCGGATCCGGAAGGCTGCGCGGGAGTTTCGTGTGCTGCATGCGGCGGATGACCCGGTGACCGGGGAGGCGACGGGTGAGCACGTGGTGCGGTTCGTGCGGGAGTTGGGTGCTGAGGCGCGGGTGACCGCGTCGGGCGGGCACTTCCCGAGTGCGGGTGGGAGCCGGTTGGTGTTGCCCGACGCGGTGCGTCTTATACGTGAGGTGCTGTAGCCGCTTGCGGGCGGTGTCAGCGGACTGCGTCGCCGATGTGGTGGATGCGGACGAGGTTGGTGGATCCGCTGACGCCGGGGGGTGAGCCGGCGGTGATGACGACGACGTCGCCGGGTACGCAGCGGCCGATGCGCAGGAGTTCTTCTTCGACTTGGTCGACCATGGCGTCGGTGGAGTCGACGTGGGGGCCGAGGAAGGTTTCGACGCCCCAGGTGAGGTTGAGCTGGGAGCGGGTGGCGGGGTCGGGGGTGAAGGCGAGGAGGGGGATGGGTGAGCGGTAGCGGGAGAGTCGGCGGACGGTGTCTCCGCTCTGGGTGAAGGCGACGAGGAATTTCGCGCCGAGGAAGTCGCCCATTTCGGCGGCGGCGCGGGCGACTGCTCCGCCTTGGGTGCGGGGCTTGTTGCGTTCGGTGAGTGGGGGGAGGCCCTTGGCGAGGATGTCTTCTTCGGCGGCTTCGACGATGCGGGCCATGGTGCGGACGGTTTCGATGGCGTATTTGCCGACGCTGGTTTCGCCGGAGAGCATGACGGCGTCGGTGCCGTCGATGACGGCGTTGGCGACGTCGGAGGCTTCGGCGCGGGTGGGTCGGGAGTTGTCGATCATCGAGTCGAGCATCTGGGTGGCGACGATAACGGGCTTGGCGTTGCGCTTGGCGAGCTTGACGGCTCGCTTCTGGACGATGGGGACTTGTTCCAGGGGCATTTCGACGCCGAGGTCTCCGCGGGCGACCATGATGCCGTCGAAGGCGGCGACGATGTCGTCGATGTTTTCGACGGCTTGGGGTTTTTCGACCTTGGCGATGACGGGGAGGCGTCGGCCTTCTTCGTCCATGATGCGGTGGACGTCTTCGATGTCGCTTCCGCTGCGGACGAAGGAGAGGGCGATGATGTCGGCGCCGATGCGCAGGGCCCAGCGGAGGTCTTCGATGTCTTTTTCGGAGAGGGCGGGTACGGAGACTGCGACGCCGGGGAGGTTGAGTCCCTTGTTGTCGGAGACCATGCCGCCTTCGATGACGCGGGTGTGGACGCGGGGGCCGTCGACGGCGGTGACTTCGAGGGTGACGCGGCCGTCGTCTACGAGGATGCGTTCGCCGGTGGTGACGTCGGCGGCGAGGCCTTTGTAGGTGGTGCCGCAGGTGTGGCGGTCGCCTTCGTGGTCGTCGACGGTGATGGTGAATTCGTCGCCGCGTTCAAGGAGTACGGGGCCTTCGCGGAAGCGGCCGAGGCGGATCTTCGGGCCTTGAAGGTCCGCGAGGATGCCGACGCTGCGGCCGGTTTCGTCGGCAGCCTTGCGGACGCGCTGGTAGCGGTCCTCGTGTTCGGCGTAGGTGCCGTGGCTGAGGTTGAAGCGGGCGATGTCCATTCCGGCTTCGACCAGGGCTTTGATCTGGTCGTATGAGTCGGTGGCGGGGCCCAGGGTACATACGATTTTCGCTCGGCGCATGAGGCGAGCGTATGCCCCTACCAGGGAGTAGGAAATTGGTTCCGAGTGTCCACTCAACAACCTTTGAGCAAAAGCTTGTTGACAATTGTTGAATGTGCATGGGGGTGCTCTGATGAGCACCCCCGGGGCGCCGTTTGTTCGGGTTTTCAGAGCCGTGGAGGGGTCATGGTGAAGCGTGCGTTCACCTGTGCGTAGACGGTCTGGCGTTGGGGTTCGAGGTCGAGGGCGGGGGGACCTGCTTCTTCGGCGGCGCTGAAGGCCATGGTGTGCATGCGGGCGCCGGCGGGCTGGAAGGGGGTGGGGGCGTTCTCGGCTCCGAGGTCGGCGAGTTCGACGAGGGCGGCGAGTTCGGCTCCGAGGGCGGCGGCGTATTCGCGGGCGCGCTGGACGGCTTCGAGTACGGCTTGGCGGCGGGCTTCGCCGTGGGCGGGTGAGGTGGGGCGCAGGGCCCACCAGGGTCCGTCGACTTGGGTGAGTTCGAGGTCGGCGAGGCGGGTGGTGAGTTCGCCGAGGGTGGTGAAGTCGTTGAGTTCGGCGGTGAGGTGGACGCGTCCGTGGTAGGCGCGGATGCGTTCGCCGCGGCCGTGGCGGGTGAGTTCGGGGGTGATGGAGAAGGCGCCGGTTTCGAGTTTTTCGACGGGGTCGCCGTAGCTTTTGACGAGGTCGAGGACGGTGTTGTTGCGGCGGGTGAGGTCTTCGAGGGCGGTGCGTCGGTCGGTGCCGCGGGCGCTGACGGTGATGCCGATGCGGGCGATCTCGGGGTCGACTTCGAGGGTGGCTTCGCCGCGGACTGCGACGCGGGGGACTTCGGGGGTTCCGTAGGGCTGGTGCGATGCGTCCTGGGTCATGGATTCACTCTCGCACTGCTGCTCGTACAGGGGTGGTCATCGGATCGAAACCTGGTGGGGGTGTTGCGGCTTGTTACTGCTGGGTCAGAATCTACGCGCGTTGCCTATCTGTGCACGCACCTCACAAGGGGAGATGGCATGGCGTTCGACCGTAGGACATTTCTGGGTACTTCGGCTGCGACGGGTGCGGCTGTGGCGTTGGCGGGGGCCACGAGCACCCCGGCCGCGGCGGCCGACGCGGTGGCCGGCGGCGCTTCGGCCGCGGGGGCGAGGACGTACGCGTTCACGGTGATGGGGACGACGGACCTGCACGGGAACGTCTTCAACTGGGACTACTTCACGGACAAGGAGTTCGACGACAAGGCGCACAACGACGTCGGTCTGGCGAAGATCTCCACGCTGGTGAACCAGGTGCGGGCGGAGAAGGGGCGGCGCAACACGCTGCTGATCGATGCCGGGGACACCATTCAGGGGACGCAGCTTTCGTACTACTACGCGAAGGTTGATCCGATCACGGCGCGGCGGGGTCCGGTTCATCCGATGGCGCAGGCGATGAACGCGATCGGTTATGACGCGGCGGCGCTGGGGAACCACGAGTTCAATTACGGCATTCCGGTGCTGCGGAAGTTCGAGGAGCAGTGCGCGTTCCCGTTGCTGGGGGCGAACGCGCTGGATGCGAAGACGCTGCGGCCGGCGTTCCCGCCGTACAGCATGCACCGGCTGCGTACTCCGCACGGGCGGGACGTGAAGGTGGCGGTGCTGGGTCTGACGAATCCGGGTATCGCGATCTGGGACAAGGCGAACGTGCAGGGGAAGATGACGTTCCCGGGTCTTGAGGAGCAGGCCGCGAAGTACGTGCCGCGGCTGCGGTCGCTGGGTGCGGATGTGGTGATCGTGTCGGCGCATTCGGGTTCGAGTGGCACGTCGAGTTACGGGGACCAGTTGCCGCACATCGAGAACGCGGCGGGTCTGGTGGCGGAGCAGGTGCCGGGGATCGACGCGATCCTGGTGGGGCACGCGCATACGGAGATTCCTGAGTACCGGGTGCGGAACAAGGTGACGGGCAAGGACGTGGTGTTGTCCGAGCCGCTGAAGTGGGGGCAGCGGCTGACGCTGTTCGACTTCGAGCTGACGTGGGCGAAGGGCTGCTGGTCGGTGTCGAAGGTGTCGGCCCGGGTGTTGAATTCGAACACGGTGGCGGAGGACCCGGAGATCGTAGGGCTGCTGTCGGACGAGCACCGCAAGGTCGTGGCGTATGTGAACCAGGTGATCGGTACCTCGACGCAGGCGATGTCCTCGGTGGACGGTCCGGTCAAGGACGTGGCGATCATCGATCTGATCAACCACGTGCAGGCGGAGACGGTGAAGGGTGCGCTCGCGGGTACGGAGTGGGCTGCGCTGCCGGTGCTGTCGCAGGCTTCGTGCTTCTCGCGGACGGCGGCGATTCCGGCCGGGCAGGTGACGATCAGGGATGCGGCGGGTCTGTATCCGTTCGAGAACACGCTGGAGGCGCGGCTGCTGACGGGTGCGCAGGTCAAGGAGTACCTGGAGTATTCGGCGAAGTACTACGTGCGGACGGCTCCCGGTGATGTGGTGGATCCGGCGAAGCTGACGAACGCGGAGGGGACGCCGGACTACAACTACGACGCCGTGTACGGGTTGACGTACGACATAGACGTTTCGGAGCCGGTGGGTTCGCGGATCTCGGGGCTGTCGTTCCAGGGGAAGCCGGTGGATCCGGCGGCGCAGTTCGTGCTGGCGGTGAACAACTACCGGGCTTCGGGTGGCGGGAACTTCCCGCACGTGCCGCAGTCGAAGCAGTTGTGGGCGAACTCGGATGAAATACGCAACACGATCATCCAGTGGGTGAAGGCGAAGGGGACGGTGGACCCGGCGCAGTTCGCGTCCGTGGACTGGCGGCTGACCCGAGCCGGGGTACCGGTGTTCTAACCGATGGTGCTCTAAACGTTTCTCCTTACGGGTGCTCGACCAGTGGGAGCAGTTCGCCGGCGGGTTGGGGCCGGGTGTGCTCCCGCTGTTCGAGGCCGAAGGTGGTGAAGGCCGTGCGGGTGGGCTGGGGGTAGGGCTCTTTGCCCGTCAGGGTGTTCAGGATGGCGGCGCTGCGCCAGGCGGCGAGGCCGAGGTCGGGGGCTCCGACGCCGTGGGTGTGGCGTTCGCCGTTCTGGACGAAGACGCTGCCGTTGACGGCGGGGTCGGTGATCATCCGGTAGCGGTCGTCGATGCGGGGGCGGCCGGAGGAGTCCTTGCGCAGGTAGGGGTCGAGTCCGGCGAGGAGGGGGGCGAGGGGGCGTTCGCGGTAGCCGGTGGCGAGGACGACGGCGTCGGTGGTGAGGCGGGAGCGGGCGCCCTGGTCCACGTGTTCGAGGTGGAGTTCGACCTTGGTGGTGGCGACGCGGCCGGCGGTGCGGACGCTGACTCCGGGGGTGAGGACGGCGTCGGGCCAGCCTCCGTCGAGGGTGCGTCGGTAGAGCTCCTCGTGGATGGCGGCGATGGTGGCGGCGTCGATGCCCTTGTGGAGTTGCCATTGGGCGGGGACGAGGCGGTCGCGGACCGGTTCGGGGAGGGAGTGGAAGTAGCGGGTGTAGTCGGGGGTGAAGTGTTCCAGGCCGAGCTTGGAGTACTCCATGGGGGCGAAGGAGGGGGTGCGGGCGAGCCAGGTGAGGCGTTCGCGGCCGGCGGGGCGGGAGCGGAGCAGGTCGAGGAAGACCTCGGCTCCGGACTGGCCCGATCCGATGACGGTGACGTGGTCGGCGCCGAGGATGCGTCGGCGGTTGTCGAGGTACTCGGAGGAGTGGATCACCGGGACGGTCGGTGCTTCGGCGAGGGGGCGCAGGGGTTCGGGGACGTAGGGGGCGGTCCCGATGCCGAGGGCGAGGTTGCGGGTGTAGGTGCGGCCGAGGGCTTCGGCTTCTCCGTCGGCGTCGACCTGGGTGAAGTCGACTTCGAAGAGGTCGCGTTCGGGGTTCCAGCGGACGGCGTCGACCTGGTGGCCGAAGTGGAGTCCGGGCAGGCGGCCAGCGACCCAGCGGCAGTAGGCGTCGTATTCGGCGCGCTGGATGTGGAAGCTCTCTGCGAAGTAGAAGGGGAAGAGGCGTTCCTTGTGCTTGAGGTAGTTGAGGAACGACCAGGGGCTGGAGGGGTCGGCGAGGGTGACGAGGTCGGCGAGGAAGGGGACTTGGAGGGTGGATCCGTCGATGAGGAGTCCGGGGTGCCAGCGGAAGTCGCGGCGCTGGTCGTAGAAGGCGGTGGCGAGTTCTGCGGCGCCTTGTTGGGGCAGGCCGTGGGCGAGGGCCGCGAGGGAGAGGTTGAAGGGGCCGATGCCGATTCCGACGAGGTCGTGGGGTGCATCGAGCTGGGCGGTCATCGGTGGGTGCTGCCTTCCAGGAGGTTCACGAGGGCGTCCAGGTCCCCCGCCGTGGTGTGGGGGTTGAGCAGGGTGGCCTTGAGCCAGAGGCGGCCGTCGGCGGTGGCCCGGCCCAGTACGGCGGTGCCGCTCTGGAGGAGGGTGCGGCGCAGGGTGGCCAGTGCGGTGTCGTCGGCGTGGGTGGGCCGGAACAGGACGGTGCTGATGGTGGGCGCCGCGTGGAGTTCGAAGGCGGGGTGTGCTTCGAGGAGCTGGGCGAGCTGGTCGGCGCGGGCGCAGGTGCGGTCGATGAGGTGGGTGAGGCCGTCTCGGCCGAGGGAGCGCAGGGTGGCGGCGATCTTGAGGGCGTCTGCGCGGCGGGTGGTGCGCAGGGAGCGGCCGAGGAGGTCGGGTAGGCCGGCTCGGGTGTCGTCGGGGGCGTTGAGGTAGTCGGCCTGGTGGGCGAGGGGGGCCAGCAGGGTGGTGTCGGGGACGGTGAGGAGTCCGGCGGCGATGGGTTGCCAGCCGAGTTTGTGCAGGTCGATGGTGATCGACCGGGCGCGGTGCAGGCCGGCGAGTTTGGGGCGGTGGCGGGGGCTGAGGTGGAGGAGGCCGCCGTAGGCGGCGTCGATGTGGAGGTCGGCGCCGTGGTGGTCGCAGAGGTCGGCGAGGGCGTCGAGGGGGTCGATGAGTCCGGCGTCGGTGGTGCCGGCGGTGGCGGTGACGAGGACGGGGCCGGTGGTGGTGGCGAGGGCCTCGGCGAGGGTGGCGGGGGTGAGGGTTCCGGTGGGGGTGGGGAGGCTTCGGGCGGGGGGCAGGCCGAGGATCCAGGCGGCGCGCGGGATGGAGTGGTGGGCGTTGGCGCCGTGCAGGACGGTGAGGTGGGGGCCGTGGCGTTCGCGGGCGAGGAGGAGGGCCAGGTGGTTGGCTTCGGTGCCGCCGGTGGTGAGGACGGCGTCGGGGTGGGGGGTGTCGTGGAACTCCGCGGCGAGCGTGCGGGTGAGGAGGGTTTCGAGGGTGGAGGCGGCGGGGGCCTGGTCCCAGGAGTCGAGGGAGGCGTTGAGGGCGCTGGCGGCGAGGTCGGCTGCGGTCGCGACGGCGAGGGGCGGGCAGTGGAGGTGGGCTGCGCACAGGGGGTCGGCGGGGTCGGCCGCGCCGGCGGTGAGGGTGTGGACGAGGGTCCGTAGTGCTTCGTGGTCGCCGTGCCCGTGGTCGGGGAACACCTCGCCGAGTGCTGCGGTGACGCGGGCGGTGACGGCCTCGGGTCCGCCGGCCGGGAGCGGTCCGCCGCGGGCCCGGGCTCCGGTGCGCAGGGCGTCGAGGACGGTGGCGAGGAGTGGTTGCAGGGCGTCGGGGCCGTGGGGTCCGCCGGCGAGCGGGGCGTTGCCGCGTCTGCCTGTGCCGGGGGGCGGTGTCATGCGGTTGTCCTCACGGGAACGGTTCGGCGGCGGGTGGCGCCGCTCTGCTGGGTCGGGGACCCGGGGGTACAACGATCCGACCCGAATGGGGTAACCGCCCGGGTTTATGTGTGGGTGATTTCAAGCCGTCGGGGTGGCCGGGAGGGCATCTTCACACCGCTGTTGGCGGGGGTGCCCGTCTCTGCGGGGTTCCGGGCCGCCCACCCGGCTGCCGGTGTTCGGTGCGCCGGCGTGTGGGGGTCGAGAGGGGCTTCAGCGCGGCGCCGCTGGTCGGCGCGCTGGGCAACGTCGACGCCACGGCGTTCTGGGCGTTGGCGCGGGCGCTGATGGCGCTGGTGGTGGGGGGCGGCGGGCCGGCGGGCAGGTGGGTGAGGGCCGGCGGGCCTGTGGGGTACGGGGTGGCGGTGCCGTCCCGGTGGCCGGACCCCAGCGCCTGTCGGGCTGGGGTCCGGAGTTCAGGGCCGGAGTTCAGGGCCGGGGTTCACGGCCGGGGTTTCGGCGGGGGCTGTGGGTCAGCGGCGGGCGCGCAGGGCGCGGGCCAGGTCGTCGAGGTGGTCGACGAGCTTGCGGTGGAGGAGCGGGGTGATGTCGGGGGCGGTCAGGGCGGCGTGGCCGGCTTCGAGGTTGGCTTCGGTGATCTCGTGTCCGGGGAGGGCCCAGCGGCCTGCGGCTTCGGCGATGGCGGGGCCGCGGCGGGCGGCGAGGGTGACGGCCTCGGGGTAGGCCCGCGGTACGTAGTCCCGTACGAGATCGGCCTGTTCGGGCTGCCAGAAGCCTTGGGCGGTGGCGGTGAAGAGGTAGTTGGACAGGGAGTCGTCGTGGAAGAGGCGCTCCCAGGCGGCGGCCTTGGCCTCGGCCGTCGGGAGGGCGGCCCGGCAGCGGGCGGCGCCTTCGCGGCCGGTGGCGCTGGGGTCGGCGGTGAGGGCTGCGTCGATGTCGGCTTCGTCTGCGGCGCCGAGGACGGAGAGGCGGGCGAGGATGCGCCAGCGCAGTTCGGGGTCGAGTGCGGGGCCGCCGGGGACGGTGCCTTCGGTGAGCCAGCCGGCGATGGTGTCGGGCTGGATGGCGCTGTCGGCGAGGGTGCGGACGGCGACGAGCCGCAGGCCGGGGTCGGAGCCGTCCTCGGTGCGCCGCAGCAGGTCGCGGGCGATGGTGGTGAGGGTGGTGAGGGCGTCGCCCCGGCGGTCGGGGGTGAGGTAGCGGTCGGCGATCTGGGTGCGGATGAAGGTGAGGACGCCCTGGACGATCGCGAGGTCGGCCTCCCCGGGTACATGGGCCGCGGCGGTCGCCAGGTAGTCGGCGGCGGGCAGTTCGCCGTCGCGGACCATGTCGCGCAGGGAGTTCCAGACGACGGCGCGGGTGAGGGGGTCGGGGATGCGGGAGATGCCGCGCAGGGCGCTTTCGAGCGAGGTGTCGTCGAGGCGGACCTTGGCGTAGGTGAGGTCTCCGTCGTTGAGGACGAGGAGGTCGGGGCGCGGGCCGCTCACGGAGAGGACCTCGTCGGAGGGGACGTCGAGGGCGAGGACCTCGCGGGGTTCGATGGCGCCGTCCGGGGCGTGGTCGTAGAGGCCGGCGGCGATGTGGTGGGGGCGGGTTCCGGTGCGGTCGACGGTGAGGGTCCAGCCTCCGTGGCTCTCTTCGAGCCGGGGGGTGAGGGTGTCGACGCCGGTGGTGCGCAGCCAGGTCGCGGCCCAGGTGTGGACGTCGCGGTCGGTGTGGGCGGCGAGGGAGTCGACGAAGTCGGCGAGGGAGGCGTTGGCGAACTTGTGGCGGGCGAAGTGGGTGTTGATGCCGGCCAGGAAGTCCTTCTCGCCGAGCCAGGCGACGAGTTGGCGCAGGGCGGAGGCGCCCTTGGCGTAGGAGATGCCGTCGAAGTTGAGGAGGGCGGAGGCGGTGTCGGGGACGGAGGCGGCGTCCGGGGCGACGGGGTGGGTGGAGGGGCGCTGGTCGGCGTCGTAGCCCCAGGGTTTGCGTTCCATGCCGAATCCGGTCCAGGTCTCGGTGAAGCGGGTGGCTTCGATGAGGGTCTGGTAGCCCATGAACTCGGCGAAGGACTCGTTCAGCCAGATGTCGTCCCACCAGCTGAGGGTGACGAGGTCGCCGAACCACATGTGGGCCATCTCGTGGGCGATGGTCACGGCGCGGCGCTGGCGTTCGGCGTCGGTGACGGCGGAGCGGAAGACGTAGTCGTCGCGGAAGGTGACTAGACCCGGGTTCTCCATGGCGCCGGCGTTGAACTCGGGTACGAAGGCCTGGTCGTAGGAGTCGAAGGGGTAGGGCTCGGTGAACTTCTCGTGGAAGCGGTCGTAGCAGGCGGTGGTGACGTCGAGGATTTCCTGCGCGTCGGCGTCGAGGTGGCGGGCGAGGGAGCGGCGGCAGTGGATGCCGAAGGGGAGCCCGGCGTGTTCGGTGCGGACGCTGTGCCAGGGGCCGGCGGCGACGGCTGCGAGATAGGTGGAGATGACGGGCGTGGGGGCGGACGCCCAGATGCCGGCCTCGGAGGCGGAGCCGTCGCCGGATCCGCCGCCGCCGTCGCCGAGGCGTTCGCCGATGCGGGTGGTGATGCCGTTGGCGAGGACGGTCCAGTGCGCGGGGGCGGTGACGGTGAACTCGAACACGGCCTTGAGGTCGGGCTGGTCGAAGGCCGGGAAGACGCGCTGGACGTCGTCCAGGAACATCTGGGTGTAGACGTACGTCTCCCCGTCCGCGGGGTCGGTGAAGCGGTGCAGGCCCTCGCCGGTGCGGGAGTAGCGCATGCGGGCGGCGATGCGGAGTTCGTGGGGGCCTTCGGTGAGGCCGGTGAGGGGGAGGCGGCCGTCGGTGAGGGCGGCCGGGTCCAGGGGGTGTCCGTCGAGGGCGGCGGAGCGCAGTTCGTCCGGTTTCAGCTCGACGAAGGTGTCGCCGGCGGCGCGTGCGGTGAACCGGATGACGGTGCGGGACTCGAAGGTCGCGTCGCCGGTGGTGAGGTCGAGGGCCACCTCGTAGTGCTGGACGTCGAGGAGCCGGGCTCGGAGCTGCGCTTCGTTGCGCGTCAGTGCGGACATGGGGCCCATGCTGCCGGATGGCGGCGCCGGCACCGGGCCCCAGGTTCTATTCTTCGTCCTCGCCCTCACCGGCGGCGATCGTCTCGTGGTGGCGGATGACCTCGGCGATGATGAAGTTGAGGAGCTTCTCGGCGAAGGCGGGATCGAGTTTGGCGTTCTCCGCGAGCTGGCGCAGCCGGGCGATCTGGCTGGCCTCGCGGCCCGGGTCGGCCGGGGGCAGCTGGTGGCGGGCCTTGAGGTGGCCGACCTGCTGCGTGCACTTGAACCGCTCGGCGAGCATGTGGACCACGGCCGCGTCGATGTTGTCGATGCTGTCCCTGAGCCGGGCCAGCTCTGCGGTGACGTTCTCGTCGATGTCCCTGGTGTTCATGGTCCACGAGAATACGTGGCGCGCACGTTCGGTTCGTCGGCCGGTCGACCACTGAGACGGCGGGGGCGCGCTGTTGCGCGCCGAAGGCGGGGGCCCCGGTGCGGACCGCACGAGCCCGGGGGTCGCCCCGCGGTCCCCGGCCCCGGCCCCGCTCCCCCGCTGCGGCGGCGGGTGGCGATCAGGGCGGCTGCGGTGGCAGCGACACGACCGGGGGAAGGTCCTGACCGTCCGGTCGGGGTACGGGCTCGCGGCGGGTGGGTCTAGAGGGGGAGGAGGGCTGTGACGAGCCAGCCGCCTTCGGGGGCGGGGCCGGCGGTGAGGGAGCCGCCGAGGGCTTCGGCGCGTTCGGCCATGCCGACGAGGCCGTAGCCGCCGCCGCGGGCGTTCTCGGAGAGTTTCGCGGGGCGGCCGCCGTCGTCGGCGATCCGTACTTCCAGGCCCGCCGGGACGGTGCGCAGGCCGATCCGGACGGCGGTGGCGGTGGCGGCGTGCTTGCCGATGTTGGTGAGCGCTTCGAGGACGATGCGGTGGGCGGTGGCGGCGACGTCGGCGGGGAGTCTGGCTTCCAGGCCCTCCTCCACGTAGAGGACTACGGGCGGTCCGGTGGCGGCGAACCGTTCCGTCAGCCCGCGGATCTCCCGGAGGCCGGCGACGGGGGCCGTGCCGGCGGAGCCGGTCCTGCCGGCGGCCCTGGCCGTCTCCGGGTCGGTGTCGTCGGCGCCCTCGCGGAGGACCTTGACCAGGCGGCGCATGGAGCCGAGCGCCTCGTCCCCGGCGGTCTCGATGCGGCCGAAGATCTCGCCGGCGCGTTCGGCGGAGACTTTGGTGTACCGGGCGGCGCGCGCCTCGACGACGATCCCCGTCACGTGGTGTGCGACGAGGTCGTGGAGCTCGCGCGCCAGTTCCAGGCGCTCGGCGCTGCGTACGGCGCGCAGTTCTCGGACGCGCTGGACGGACTGCAGGCGCAGGAGCAGGGAGTAGGCGGTGACGACGACGGCGAGCACGGAGAAGAGCAGCGTGAAGCGGCCCGGGTCCGCGTCGCGGACGGGCACCAGCATGCAGCCGAGGCCGAGGAGGGGACCGAGGACGGCGGCGGTGCGTACGGGGGCGCGGAGCAGGACCTGGCTGAGGAGGACGAGCAGGGCGATGGCCTCGCCGCCGCCCCAGACGACGAGGGGGTGGTTGCCGAAGATCAGGGAGAGGGTGACGGTCCAGGTGACGGCGGAGGCGAACCAGGCGCGGGTGAGGAGCGGGATGCCCGGCCAGGGCGCGGCGCTGAGGCAGACGAGGATGCCGGACACCCAGACGGCGGCGTGCGGGGTGCTGGGCTGGCGGGCGAGGACGACGCCTTCGAAGGTGACGAGGGCGAGGAGGGTGACGGAGAGGGTGATGCGGAGCCAGTCCGCGGCGTAGGGGTGGCGGCGGGCCCATGGCCCCAGGGGGCTCACGGGTGTGCCTCGGGAGTACGGCGCCCCGTGCGGGTGGCTCCGCCGGTGGTGCGGGGCTCCGTCGAGGGGGCTCCGCTCTTGGGCCTGGCGGCTCCACCGGGGCTTCGGCGCAGCTTGCCGGGGTGGTTCGGCGGGGCGCTGCCCGGACCCGTGGCGGCTGGTGTCGTCGGGAACGGCGTGCGCCGGCTTCCCGGGGCGCCGCCCCAGACCCCGCGCCTCGAACGCCGGCGAGGCTGGATGTGCACGGCGGCGCCGGAAGGGGACCCGCAGCCGGGGTTGGTACGGCCCGGCAGCTGGATGTGCCCGGCGGCGCCGGAAAGGCAGCCGGCGTGAGGGGAGCCGGCCACCGTGACGTGGAGGTGCTCGGCGGCGCCGGTACGACAGCCGGTGCGGGTACGGCCCGGCAGCGGCAGCGGCACGGCGGCACCAGCGCGGGTCACGCCGGGGTGCCTGCCAGGCCGCTTTCCCAGGCCCAGGCGGCGATCTCCACGCGGTTGCGGGCGTCCAGTTTGGCCTGGACGTTGGCGAGGTGGGTCTTGACCGTGGAGAGGGAGACGAAGAGCTCTCCCGCGATCTCGGCGTTGGTCAGCCCGCGCGCGAGGCAGCGTACGACTTCGCGTTCCCGGTCCGTCAGGGGCTCTGCCGGGCGGCGGGAGGCCGCTGCGGCGGCCGGGGTGCGGTGGGCCATTTCGCGCAGCAACCGTACGGTGATGGCGGGTGAGACGAGGGAGTCTCCGACGGCTGCCGCCCGCACCGCTTCAACCAGCATGGCCGGGCTCGCGTCTTTGAGGAGGAAGCCGGAGGCTCCGCCCTGGAGCGCCGCGTGGACGTACTCGTCGAGGTCGAAGGTGGTGACGATGACGATGCGGGGGGTTTCACGGCCGGAGAGCCGGCGGGTGACTTCGAGCCCGTCGAGTCCGGGCATGCGGATGTCGAGGAGCAGGACGTCGGGCCGGTGTTCGGCGACGGCCGCGAGGGCCGCTTCGCCGTCGACGACGTCGGCGACCACCTCGATGTCCGGCTGGCTTTCGAGGATCATCCGGAAGCCGGTCCTGACCATCTCCTGGTCGTCCGCGATGATCACTCTGATCGTCATGTGCCGCCTGCCCCACTGTCGCCCGTTGCCTGTGCTGTCCCGGCTTGCCCGGCCTTCCCGGCTTTCCCACCCGGTGGGATCTCTCCATGGGACCTGCGGGCGCCTCGGCCCGCAACCGCACAGCAGACCGTCGGGAGCATGCCGCAAGGCCGGAACGGCGTCGTTCCGGCCTTGCGGTACTGCGGTCGACGTTACGGACATGTGGGGCGTACCGCCTCATTCTTCCGGCCCCTGTCGGATGGGCCGGGAGGAGGAGGGCAGCAGGGCCGGGGAGGGGTCAGAGCGTGGCGGCCGCGCTCTTGATCGCGGCCGCGAAGGTGGAGACCTCCGTGTAGACGCCGGGGTAGTCGGGGCGGGCGCAGCCCTCGCCCCAGCTGACTATGCCGACCTGGATCCAGGCGTTCGTGTTGTCCCGGCGGAACATGGGGCCGCCGGAGTCGCCCTGGCAGGTGTCGACGCCGCCGGCGGCGAATCCGGCGCAGATCTCCTCGGCGGGGACGAGCGAGCTGCCGTAGGAGTCCTGGCAGGAGGCGTCGGAGACGAAGGGGACGGTGGCCTTCTGCAGGTAGCGCTGCTGGCTGCCGCCTTCCCGGGTGGCGCCCCAGCCGGCGACGGTGAAGGTGCCGTTGTCGTAGGCCTTGGTCTCGGCGATCTTGAGGGTGGGCAGGTTGATGGGCTTGGCGAGCTTGATCAGGGCCCAGTCCTTGCCCGTGCCGTTGTAGCCGGGGGCCCGGAGCACCTTGGTGGACTTGACCTTGATGGCGCTGGAGCTGTTGAGGTCGACGACTCCGGCGGTGGCGGTGATGGAGGTGTTGTTGCCGGAGCTGCCCACGCAGTGGGCGGCGGTGAGCACGATCTGCTGGGTGTAGAGGGCGCCGCCGCAGCCCATGGAGAGCCGGACCATGAAGGGGAATTCGCCCTGGGCGGCGCGGGTTCCGCCGACGACGGGCGCCGTGCCGGCGGTTGCGGTGCCGGGCTGGAGGCTGACGGCCGCGAGGGCCACCGCTCCGACGGCGAGGGCGCGCTTGAGGGTGGTGACGAGGCTGGACACAGTCGACACACTGCCTTTCGTGGGGGGTTGGGCCGTGCGCGTCACGCCATGACGGGTGGGACGACCGCATGGGTGACGGGGACATGACACACTGTTCGGGCGAGGGCCATCAAGAACGCGTTTTCGGACAACTTCCGGCCGGAGGGGCCCCATGACGCACAACGGTCGGCGCAGCAGCCCGGTCGAGCACGGATTTCCTCATCTGGAGACGGTCCGCGCAGCCGTCACCGCGCTGTTCCGGCGGCTGTCAGCCGACGGGATCCGCGCCTACGACACCCCCTTCGCCCCCCTCGACGCGGCCTTCTCCGCCTCCGAGGACCTGCACCTCGGCGCCCACCGGGTGGCCTCCACGATGGTCCGTGCCCTGCGACTGCCCGACGCGCGCCTGATCGTGGGCTTCCGGGCGATGGAGGAGGCGGCGACCGTGGAACTGACCGCCGGGCCCGAGTACTTCGTCGAGGTCAACGACCGCTTCCGCGTCCACCGCCGCGATCTGGCGGCCGCCCTCGCCCACGAGGTCACGCACGTCCTGTTGCACCGCCTGGACCTGCGCTTCCCCGCGACGGGCGACAACGAGATCCTGACCGACACCGCCGCCGCCTTCCTGGGCGTCGGCTGGCTGCTGCTCGACGCCTACCGGGAGGACGAGCTGACCCACCAGAAGCTCGGCTACCTCACCCCGGAGGAGTTCGGCTACGTCCTCGCCCGACGCGGCCGGTTCCTGGGCGGCGAGGACCTCTCCGCGTGGTTCACCAGCCCGCAGGCCTACGAGGCGTACGTGCGCGGCCGCGCCCTGGCCGACCGGGACCTGCGCCGGGCCCCCCTCGCGGCCGCGGGCCGGACGGAGCGGCTCCGGTACGCGGCATCCCGCCGGACCGGGGCCGCCCCGCCCGGGGCCGGCTACGGCTTCGAGGAGCACGCGGGCGGGCTGCGGGTGAGCTTCCCGTGCCCGGTGTGCGGCCGGCGGCTGCGGCTGCCGGCGGGCCGCGGCCCGCTGCGGGCCCGCTGCGGGCTGTGCCACACGGTGCTGGACTGCGACACCTGATCGCTCAGTCGCCGCCGCCGCAGCCCCCGGAGTCCCCGCCGCAGCTCGCTCCCCCGCCGCAGTCGACGTCACCGCCCCCACTCCCGCCGCTCCTGCGGCCGGCAGTCCCGTAGCTTTGGCCGCCATAGGTCGAGCGGTGGGCCACGATGTAGATCACGCTCCAGCTGATGATGGTCCCGGACACGACGATCAGGGCAATGACGCCTTCACTCATACGGGCGCCCTGCCCGGCCTCCGAGCGCGGAACACCCCCCTCCGCCGACGACGCGCGACGCGTCACGTCTCAGGCGTGACGGAGGTTCATCGCGCGGCCATGAAAAGTTACTTACCAGCCAGTAGACATGAGGGCCGACGATCTCCAGCCTGGTCACGTACATGCCAACACGTGATCGAGGAGCGTCCCCCATGCGCAGCACCCGTACCACTGCCGCCGCAGTGGCCGTAGCCGCAGCCGTCCTGGCCCTGGTTCCGGCCACCGCCGCCCAGGCCGCCCCCGCCAAGCCGGTCACCGCCGTCACGGCCGTCACCGCGTCGGCCCCCGGCGGCAACGCGGCGATCCTGGGCATCGACTACGCCACCTGGCAGCGCGACGTCTCCGCCGTCCTCGACGCGGCCCGCCCCGGGATCGAGCAGCGCATCGCCGCCTCGCCGGCCGGTGAGAAGCCGGCGATCGTCCTCGACATCGACAACTCGTCGCTGGAGACGGACTTCCACTGGTTCTGGACCTTCCCGACCCCCGCGATCGCCCAGGTCCGCGACCTGACCCGGTACGCGAACGACCGCGGGGTCGCCATCTTCTTCGTCACCGCCCGCCCGGGGATCGTGTACTCCCTGACCGAGCGCAACCTCAAGGCGGTCGGCTACCCGGTCTCGGGCCTCTACGTCCGCGATCTGCCCGCGCTGTTCGGCGAGGTCAGCGCGTACAAGACCGCCAAGCGGGCGGAGATCGAGGCCCGCGGCTACACGATCATCGCCAACATCGGCAACAACCAGAGCGATCTGGTCGGAGGCCACGCCGAGCGCACCGTCAAGCTGCCGGACTACGGCGGCAAGCTCTCCTAGGCGAGCTGGGCGGCGATCGCGTTGACCGCCGCCCAGCTGAAGGCCATGGCGGGGCCGATCGTCGCGCCCGGCCCGGGGTAGGTCTCCCCCATCACCGCCGCCGAGCAGTTCCCGGAGGCGTAGAGCCCCGGGATCGGCGTGGAGTCCTCGCGGAGCACCCGGCCGTCGGCGTCCGTGACGAGGCCGCCCTTGGTGCCGATGTCCCCCGGGTGCACGGGGACCGCGTAGAAGGGGCCCTTCTCGATCGGTGCCAGGTTCGGGTTGGGGAGCGTCGGGTCGCCGTAGTAGCGGTCGTAGACGCTCTCTCCCCGTCCGTGGTCCTTGTCGGTGCCCACCTCGGCGAAGGAGTTGAAACGGCTGATCGCGGCGGGCAGGCCGGGGGCGGAGATCTGCCGGGCCAGTTCCTCCACAGTGCCGGCCTTCTTCAGGAAGCCGCTCTCCAGCCACTTCTTGGGGAAGGGCTGCCCGGGGAAGAGCCCGGCGAAGATGTACCGGGCCTTGGAGCGGGCGTCCAGGATCAGCCAGGACGGCACCGTTCTGGCCTCGGGCCGGTCGGCGGCGTACATCCGGTCCGCGAACGCGTGGTACGGCAGGGCCTCGTTGGCGTAGCGCTCCCCCGCCTCGTTGACGATGACCATGCCGGGGATGCCGCGGTCGGCGACGAGGAAGAAGGGCTTCTCCCCCGGCGGGCACACCGACGGCGCGCCCCAGACCTTGTCCAGCAGGTCGGTGGCGGCCCCCAGTTCCTCACCGAGCTTCAGGGCGTCGCCGGTCTGGCCCTCCGAGGCGTGCGTCCAGACCGTGGACGTGGGCGCGGGCAGGTGCTTTTCGCGCAGTGCCTGGTCGTGCGAGAACCCGCCCGATGCCAGGACCACCCCGCCGCGGGCCGCCACGGTCACCTCGCGCCCGGCGCGCAGGACCCGTACGCCCGTCACCCGGCCGGCCGGGTCCGTGACCAGGCCGGTCAGGGGGGCCGACAGCCACAGTTCGCCGCCGAGCGCGTCCAGGGAGAGCCGCATGCGGGCGACGAGCGCCTCGCCGAGGGAGAGCAGTTTGCGGCCGGTGGCCAGGGCCCTGACCGCGCGCAGGCCCACCTTGACGGAGGTCTTCCTGCCCGCCCAGGTCCGGCTGACCATGTTCAGGAAGCGGAAGTCGTACGAGGTCATGGTCAGCCCGTACGTGGGCAGTCCGGCCCGGCGCATGGTGGCGCCGAGCTCGCCGAGCCGCTTGAAGTCGACGATGCACGGCTCGATGGAACGGCCCTGCGCCATGCCGCCCTGGGCTTCGGGGAAGTAGTCCGGGTAGCCGGGGGTGTACATGAAGCGGATCTCGGTGCGGTCGTGGAACTCCCTGACCATGCGCGGCCCGTGAGTGAGGTACGCGTCCTTGCGCGCGGCCGGGACCCGGTCGCCGACGGTGGCGTCGAGATAGGCGCGGGCCTTCTCGCGGGTGTCGGCGAGGCCGGCGCGGTCGAGGTGGAAGTTGCCGGGGACCCAGATCGCGCCGCCGGACAGGGCGGTGGAACCCCCGTAGGTGTCGGTCTTCTCCACGACGAGGACGCTCAGGCCCCGCAGTCGTGCGGTGACGGCGGCGGCGAATCCGGCGGCGCCGGAGCCGACGACCACCACGTCGTAGGCGTGCTCGGCGGCGTGCCCGGCGGCGTGCCCGTGTGTCATCCGAAGGCTCCCGTGGCGTAGTCGCTGCGGTAGTAGAGGAGGGGTGATCCGCCGTCGCGGGCGCTCAGTTCGAGGACGCGGGCGGTGACGAGGTAGTGGTCGCCCGCCTCGTGGACCTCTTCGAGGGTGCAGTCGACGGTGGCGAGGGCGCCGGTGACGCGGACGGCTCCGTGCGCGGAGCGTTCCCAGTCGACGCCGGCGAACTTGTCCTCGCCGCGGCGGCCGAGTGCCTCGCACACGGCGCGCTGCTCCTCGGCGAGGATGCTGACGCCGAAGTGCCCGCCGGCCCGCACCTTGGGCCAGCTGGAGGAGCCCTTGCCCACGCAGAGCAGGACCAGCGGCGGGTCGAGGGAGAGGGAGGCGAAGGACTGGCAGGCGAGCCCTGCCGGGCGGCCGTCGTCCGCGACGGCCGCGACGACGGTGATGCCGGAGGCGAAGGCGCCGAGCACCTCGCGGAACAGGGCCGGGTCGACCGCGCCGGGTGCGGTGGCGGTCAGCCGTTCCACTGGTGGCCCCAGAAGCTGTCGGCGGTGATCTCCTTCGCGGTCCAGGTGGCGGGGTCGACGAGCAGGCCGTCCCAGCCGTACTCGACCTGGAAGCCGCCGGGGGCCTGGGCGTAGAAGGAGACCATGTGGTCGTTGGAGTGCCGGCCGAGGGTGGAGGCGATGGGGATGCCCGCCTTGTTCATGCGGTCGAGGCAGTAGCCGACGTCGTCGAGGGTTTCCAGCTCGACCATGAAGTGGACGATGCCGGGCGGCAGCGCGCCGGGGTAGAGCCCGAGGCTGTGGTGGCGGCGGTTGGGGCTGAGGAAGTGCATCCAGTGGAAGTCCTGGCCGGGCTTGCCGGTGGGGACGGCGACCGGGGGCAGCCGCATCGAGTCGCGGAGCTGGAAGCCGAGGAGGTTCTCGTAGAAGTCGAGGGTGGCCTCGGTGTCGGCGGCGGGCAGGACGACGTGGCCGAGGCCGAGGCCCCCCTCGCGGCCGCCGGTGACGAACCGGTTGCCGTAGCGGGCGGCGAGCGGGGTGTGGTCCTGGGCCTGGCCCCAGTAGATCTCCAGGGGGTTGCCGCTGGGGTCCTCGCAGTGGATGAGGCCCTGGACGCGGCGGTCGGCGAGGGTCTCGGCGTCGCCCTGCTTGACGGGGTGACCGGCGCTCTCCAGTTCGGCGGCGGCGTCTTCCAGGGCGCGGGCGCCGGCGACCTCGAAGCCGGCGGCGAGCAGCCGGTCCTGGGCGCCGGCGACGAACTGGAAGCGGTGCGTGCGGTCGTCCATGCGGACGTTGAGGCGGGTGTCCGTGGTGCCTTCGGCCTCGGCCATGCCGAGGATGTCGAGGACGTAGGTGCGCCAGGCGGCGAGGTCGGCGGTCTCGATGCGGAGGTAGCCGAGTGCGCGGATGTCCATGGGGAACTCCTCGGTGGGATCAGTGGAGGAAGAAGTCGGTGGCGAGGCGGTTGAACTCGTCGGCGGCCTCGGCCTGCGCCCAGTGCCCGCAGTGCGGGAAGACGTGCAGGCGGGCGTCGGGGATGGTCTTCAGCGCGAGGAAGGCCCCGTCGACCGGGTTGACGCGGTCCTCGCGGCCCCAGGTCAGCAGGACGGGGCGGCTGATGCGGTGCGCTTCGCGCCAGAGCATCGCGGCCTCGGGCCACTTGGCGAAGGAGGCGCCCATGCGGGCGTTGCCGAGCCTGGCTTCGGGGTCGGTGGCCTGGGCGTAGCGCTCTTCGACGAGGGCGTCGGTGACGATCGCCGGGTCGTGGGCGAGGGTGGTGAGGAAGGTCCGCATCTGCTCGCGGGTGGGGTCGGGCGCGAGGCTGAACTCGAAGAGCCGCTTGATGCCTTCGGTGGGGTCGGCGGAGAAGAGGTTGAGCGAGATCCCGCCGGGGCCCATGAGCAGGAGCTTGTCCACGCGTTCGGGGTGGTCCAGGACGAGCCGGGTGGCGGTGCCTCCGCCGAGGGAGTTGCCGATGAAGTGGGCGCGTTCGATGCCGAGCTCGTCCATGAGGGCGAGGACGGCGTTCGCGCTGAAGCCGAAGTAGTCGCGGTCGGGTTCCGGCTTGTCGGAGCGGCCGTAGCAGGGCTGGTCGACGAGCAGGGTGCGGAAGCGCTCGGCGAAGTGGGGCAGGTTGCCGCCGAAGTTGGACCAGCCGCAGGCGCCGGGCCCGCCGCCGTGCAGCATGATCACGACGGGCGCGTCCGCAGGGCCGGCCAGGTGGTAGTGCAGGGTCAGGGCGCCCGCCTTGGCGGTGCGCGAGGTGTTCTCGTACGTGAATCCCTGCGCGCTCACAGCATCGTGTCCTGGATGTCGAGGCCGAGGGCGCCCTGTCCGAACAGCACGAGGGCGCGTTCCGGGTCGTTGGCGGCGTGGCCGCGGCCGGTGTGGATGTCGCGCCAGGCGCGCTGGACGGCGTGGGGGCCGGTGCGCATGGCGCTGCCGCCCGCGTTCTCCATGAGGAGGTCGACGGCGGCGACGCAGCGCTCGGTGGCGAGGACCTGGTCGCGGCGGGCCCGGGTGCGCAGGGGCGTGGGGAGTTCCTCGCCGCGTTCGGCGAGGGCGTAGAGCTCGGAGATGTTGCGGCGGAGCTGGAGCCAGGAGGCGTCGATGTCGCTGGCGGCGCGGGCGATGCGGACCTGCGCGAAGGGGTCCTCGGCGACCTGCTGGCCGTAGGAGACGCGGAAGCGCTCGCGGGTCGCGGCGACGTAGTCCTCGTAGGCGCCTTCGGCGATGCCGACGATGGGGGTGGAGATGGTGGTGGTGAAGACGGAGGCGTAGGGGAGCCGGTAGAGCGGCTCGGGGTTGAGGCGGTGGCCGGGTACCCGGAGGGCGGTGACGGGGCCGAAGCTGAGGGCGCGGTGTTCGGGGACGAACACGTCGTCGACGACGATGTCGTTGGAGCCGGAGCCGCGCAGGCCGACGGTGTCCCAGACCTCGTCGATGCGGTACTGGGAGCGCGGGATCAGGAAGGTCCTCATGTCGACGGGGCGGCCTTCGGCGTCGGTGACGAGTCCGCCGAGCAGGGCCCAGTCCGCGTGGTCGCAGCCGGAGGAGAAGTGCCAGCGGCCGCTGAGGGTGAATCCCCCGTCGACGGGGGTGACCTTGCCGGTGGGGGCGTAGGAGGAGCAGATCCGCGTGTCGCGGTCCTGGCCCCAGACCTCTTCCTGGGCGCGCGGGTCGTAGAGGGCGACGTGCCAGGGGTGGACGCCGACGACGGAGGCGACCCAGCCGGTGGAGCCGCAGGCCTTGGCTATGTCCTTGACTGCGGCGTAGAAGAGGGCGGGGTCGGCGGCGTACCCGCCGTGGGCCTTGGGCTGGAGCAGCCGGAAGAAGCCGGTGGCGGCGAGCTCCTTGATGCTCGCCTCGGGTACTTTGCGCAGGGTTTCGGCCTCTGCGCCGCGCTCGCGGAGGGTGGGGGCGAGGGCGCGGACCGCTGCGAGGACCTCTTCGTCGCTCATGGTGTCCCCTTCTCAGATCAAGGATCTTCAGGTGTTCGGGATCGATGGCGAGGAACGTACGCCGGGTGGTCCGGGACGCGGAACGAGCTGTTCCCGCTGAGCGGGAAGCTCGTCCGAACTCCTCCGAGCTCGTCCCCTCCGAGCTCCTCGGAACCCCTCGGAACTCCCGAAACGACTACTTGAAGTATTACTGAATGAAATAGCTCCCTCAGGGTGCTTCCCTCCGGCCGGGGGCCCGTGGCAGGGTCGCCCCAACGCCTCACGCAGGGGGTTTTCTCGTGCTCGACCCGTTCATGGAGCAGGTCGCGGAGACCGGGCTCGCACCGCTTTCGCTGCTGGAGAAGGCCGCGAAGGTGCTGGGCGCCTTCGAGGGCCCACAGCCGCGGCTGTCGCTCACCGAGGTCGTGCGCCGCTCCGGAATCCCACGTTCCTCCGCCCACCGGATCCTCGACCAGCTGGTGCAGTTGCGCTGGCTGGACCGCGAGGGCCGGGACTACCGCATGGGCATGCGCATGCTGGAGCTGGGCGCGCTCGCCTCCCATCACAACCGGCTGCGCCGGGCCGCGCTGCCGCTGCTGCACGCGCTGCACGAGCAGACGGGCCGGGTCGTGCACCTGTCGGTGCTCGACGGGGCCGAGGTGGTGTGCCTGGAGCGGATCGGCGGTTCGCAGGCCACCACGGTGCCCTCGCGGGTCGGCGGCCGGATGCCGGCGTACTGCACGGCCGCCGGCAAGGCGATCCTCGCGTTCAGCGATCCCGCAGCCGTGGAACACGTCCTCGGCCAGGGGCTGCGCCCGCGCACCGCGCGCACCCTGACCCGGCCGCTCGCGCTGCGTTCGGAGCTGGCGGCGGTGCGCGAGCGCGGGGTGGCGTACGACCGGGAGGAGAGCTTCCGGGGCATCTCCTGCGTGGCCGCGCCGCTGCGGGGTGCCGGGCGGGCCGTGGCCGCCGTGTCGGTGTCCTCCTGCCGGGGCGACCGGGAGCCGGCCCGCCTCGCGCCGGCGGTACTGGCCTGCGCGCGGTCGGTGTGGCGGGAGCTGTACGGGCCGGGCCGGCCGGGGCGGGCCGCGGCCGCGCCCGCGCGGGACCTGGAGCCGGCGGTCTCGGCGCAGGCGATGGACAACATGATGGGGTGGCTGCGGTTCAGCGAGTGGATGTAGTGGGTAGTGGTACCCCCATGCACGAGTGAACGAGTCCGGGCCCGACCCCTCGCCAGGGGGCCGGGCCCGCGGCCGTTCACCGGGCCCGGCCGGGTCGGCGGGGCCGTTCAGCCGTCGTAGCTGATGCGGACGCGGTCGCCGAGCGGCAGGGCCTGGCAGGCCAGGACGTAGCCCTCGGCCAGGTCCTCGGGGGCCAGGACGTCGTTGCGGACCATCTTGACCTCGCCCTCCAGCACCCGGCAGCAGCAGGCGCTGCACGCTCCTTCGCGGCAGGAGTAGGGAGCGGGGACGCCTGCGGCGAGCAGGACGTCGAGCAGCGGGGTCCCCACGGGCCAGTCCACGGTGTGCACGGCCCCCTCGAACTCCACCTCCGCGGTGGCGCCGCCGGCCGCGGCGGAGGCGGGGGCGGGGGCCGGCCCGGGGGCCGCGGTGAAGACGTCGCCGCTCAGGGAGAAGTAGCGCTCCCGGTGGATCGCCCGGCTCCGGCCGCCCGAGGCCCGCACCGCCGCCTCCGCCGCGTCCATCAGCGGAGCGGGCCCGCACAGGTAGGCCTCGCGGCGCGCGTACGGGGCCACGAGCGCGCCCAGGTGCGGGACGGTCGGCAGTCCCTGGAGGATCTCCAGCCAGTGCAGGACGGTGAGCCGCCCGGGGTGTTCCTCCGCCAGCCCCCACAGCTCGTCGCGGAAGATCACCGAGCCGGGGTCGCGGTTGGCGTACACCAGGGCCACGTGGCCGCCGCCCGCGATGAGCGCCGACTTCGCGAGGGAGAGCACCGGGGTGATCCCGCTGCCGCCGGCCACCAGCAGCAGGTCCCGGTCAAGGTCGGCCGGGGTGAAGGTGCCGGCGGGGGGCAGGATCTCCAGCTCGTCGCCGATGCCCACGTCCTGGCACAGCCAGCCGGAGCCGACGCCGCCGGGGACCCGTTTGACGGTGATGCGCAGCGGGTCCCCGGCGTGCGGGGAGCCTGCCAGGGAGTAGCAGCGGGCCGCGCCGCCCGCCCCGGTCGACGGGGGAAGCCGGACGGTGAGGAACTGGCCGGGGCGGTAGGGGAGTTCGGCGTCGAGTACGAGGGAGACCGCCTCGGGGGTCTCCTGGATCCGGTCGGTGACGCGGACCAGCAGCCTGCCGCCGGCTCCGCCCCGGGCGGAGCCCGGAGCCGGGCTGCTCACCTCCGCGGCGCGGGACTTCGTACGACCGTCGGTGTCAGACATCGGCCGGCACCTCCAGTCGGCCCGCCAGGACGGCGGCCTCGATGCCCGCGCGCAGGGAGTCGCAGGAGCGGACCCGGCCGCTGGGGCGGTCCGCCCCGGCCTCGGCCGCGATGCGCGGGCAGACCGCGACCGCCTCGTCGGTCCACTGGACCTGGGTGTGGGCGGGGCTGAACTTCTCGCACAGCACCTGCGTGCCGCACTCCCCGCACACGACGGGGGTCATCACGGGGTCCCGGCCGCGCGGCGGGCGAGGTTCTCGGCGACCTCGGCCTTCCAGGCGGCGGTGGCGCGGGCGGTGTCGATCTCGAACTCGAAGCGGCGGACCATCTCGTCCTTGACGTCGGCGGCGTCCACGTAGAACTGCTCGTACCAGCGGCGGAGCTGGTAGACGGGGCCGTCCTCCTCGGTGAGGAGGGGGTTGTCGATGCGGGTCTTGTTCTTCCAGATCTCGACGTCCTGCTCGAATCCGACGGCGAGGCCCTCGGAGGTGAGGCGGGCGGCCTCGGCGGCCTGTTCGTCGCTCATGCCGGGGAGCTTCTTGACGATGGTCCCGTACATGAGCATGAAGCTGTTCTCGTCGACGGGGTAATGGCAGTTGATGAGGACCGATTCGAGTTCGACGCCGCCGCCGACATCGCTCCACAGCTTGTCGATCATGTAGGAGGGGCCGTAGTACGAGGCGTCCGAGCGCAGGCCGCCGCCGGTGGAGAGGGTGCCGAGGTCCACGTCGCCGCGCGGGGTGGACTCCATGTACTGGGTGGCGACGTGGCCGTCGAAGACGTTCTTGAAGTAGTGCGGGAAGGCGTAGTGCACGTAGTAGAAGTGCGCCATGTCGACGACGTTGTCGACGATCTCGCGGCAGTTGGAGTTCTCCACGCGCAGGAAGTTCCAGCTCCAGTCGCTCCACTCGGGGTCGCCGACGCCCTCGATGACGGGGATCGTGACCTCGGGCGGCGGCGGGTTGCCCTCCGGGTCGTGCCAGACGTAGAGCTGGCCGTTGCGCTCCAGGGTGGTCCAGGCGCGGGTCCTGGCACGGGGCGGGACGCGGCGGGCGTAGGGGATGGCGGCGCAGCGGCCGTCTGCGGACCAGCGCCAGTCGTGGAAGGGGCAGGCGAGGGCGTCACCCTTGACGGTGCCGTGGGCGAGGTTGCCTCCCATGTGGGGGCAGTAGGCGTTCAGGACGCTCAGCTCGCGGGTGTCGGCCCCTTGGAACACGACGAGTCTGGTGCCGAAGGCCCGGACCTCGTGCGGGGTTCCGTCCCGGAACGTGGCGGCGAGGCCAAGGCAGTGCCAGCCGCGGGCGAACCTCGCGGGCACGGGGGCGGCTTCGATGACGCGGGTCTCTTCGTCGGCTGCGGTCGTTTCGGCCATGGGATGGCCCTCCACTTCGTTGTGGTGTGGGTGCGGTCCGGTTCGTGGTCAGGCTGGCGCGCCGTCTCCTGGGGCTCCGCCCCAGACCCGCGCCTCAGGCGCCGGCCGGGCCGGAGGTGGCGGCGAGCTCGATCGCGATGTCGATGAGCTGGTCCTCCTGGCCGCCGACGAGGCGGCGTTCGCCCGCGCGCAGGAGGATCTGCGCGCCGGAGACCCCGTAGCGCTCGGCCTGCCGGTAGGCGTGCTTGAGGAAGCTGGAGTAGACGCCTGCGTGACCCATGAGCAGGGCCATGCGGTCGAGCGTGCACTCGTCTTCCATGACGGGGCGGACCACGTCCTCGGCCGCGTCGATGATCTTCAGGACGTCGATGCCGGTACGGATTCCCATCTTGTGGCAGACGGCGGCGAAGGCCTCGACGGGCGTGTTCCCGGCGCCCGCGCCGAGGCGCCGGGTGGAACCGTCGATCTGGAGCGCGCCGGCGCGGACGGCGGCGACCGAATTGCCCACCCCCAGGCCGAGGTTCTCGTGGCCGTGGAACCCGACCTGGGCGTCGGCGCCGAGCTCGGCGACCAGCGCCGCGACCCGGTCGGTGACCTCGTCCATGACCATGGCGCCCGCGGAGTCGACCACGTACACGCACTGGCAGCCGGCGTCGGCCATGATCCGGGCCTGGCGGGCCAGGTTCTCGGGGGTGGTGGAGTGGGCCATCATCAGGAAGCCGACGGTCTCCAGCCCCATGTCGCGGGCGAGCCCGAAGTGCTGGACGGAGATGTCCGCCTCGGTGCAGTGGGTGGCGATCCGGCAGATCTGTCCGCCGCTGCCGTGGGCGGCGCGGATGTCGTCCTTCACGCCGAGCCCCGGAAGCATCAGGAAGGCGATCTTCGCGTGGCGCGCCGTATCGGCGGCGATCTTGATGAGTTCCTGCTCGGGGGTCTTGGAGAAGCCGTAGTTGAAGGAGGACCCGCCGAGTCCGTCCCCGTGCGTGACCTCGATGACGGGGACCCCGGCGCCGTCGAGCGCGGAGACGATCGACCTCACGTCCTCGCCCGTGAACTGGTGGCGTTTGGCGTGCGAGCCGTCGCGCAGGGAGGAGTCGGTGATCCGGATGTCGAGGGTGTCGCAGTACGTGGTCACGGCGGTCATTTCTGCAGCCCCTTCGCGAACTCCTCGCCGACCTTGGTGGCGGCGGCGGTCATGATGTCGAGGTTTCCGGCGTAGGGCGGCAGGTAGTCGCCGGCGCCCTCCACCTCCAGGAAGATCGCGACCCGGGCCATGCCGCCGAGCAGCGGGGAGGGGTCGTCGAACTGCGGCTCGGTGCGCAGCCGGTAGCCGGGTACGTACGAGGCCACGTCCTCGGCGACCTGCTTGACGGAGGCCGCGACGGCCTCGCGGTCGGCGTCGGCCGGAATCGCGCAGAAGACGGTGTCGCGCATGATCACCGGCGGATCGGCGGGGTTGAGGATGATGATGGCTTTGCCGCGGGCGGCGCCGCCGATCTCCTCGATGCCCCGGGAGGTGGTACGGGTGAACTCGTCGATGTTGGCGCGGGTGCCGGGGCCGGCCGAGACGGAGGCCACCGAGGCGACGATCTCCGCGTACGCGACGGGGACCACGCGGGAGACGGCGTACACCATGGGGATGGTGGCCTGGCCGCCGCAGGTGATCATGTTGACGTTGGCCCGGTCGAGGTGGGCGGTCAGGTTCGCGGGCGGGACGACGGCCGGGCCTACGGCGGCGGGGGTCAGGTCGATCGCCTTGATGCCGAGTTCGGCGTAGCGGGGGGCGTTGGCGCGGTGCACGGAGGCGGAGGTGGCCTCGAAGACCAGGTCCGGCAGCTCGTCCTGGGCCAGCAGCCGGTCCACGCCCTCGTGGGAGGCGTCGAGTCCGGCGCGCCGGGCACGGGCCAGGCCTTCGCTGCCGGGGTCCACGCCGATCATCCAGCGGGGTTCTATGTGCGGGGAGCGCAGGAGCTTGTAGAGCAGGTCGGTTCCGATGTTCCCGGAGCCGACGATGGCGGCGGTCGCTTTCGGCTTCGACTGCGACGGCGGCTGCGGCTGCGACTGCGACTGCGACTGCGTACTGATCGTGATCACCTCAGGAGAAGGAGAGGGACACCGGGCCGAGCCCGGTGAAGTCGGCGGTGTAGGTCCGCCCGGCGGCCACGTCCACGGCACGGGTGCAGGATCCCGGCAGGATCAGGTGGCCCGTGCGGAGCTGGACCCCGAAGCGCGCCACGGTGCGGGCCAGCCAGGCGACGGAGGCGGCCGGATCGCCGAGCACGGCGTCGCTGCGGCCGCTCGCCAGGGTGTCCGATCCGCTGGTCAGGGTGGCGTCGACGGCCTTCAGGTCCAGCTCGCGCGGGTCGCGGCCCTCGCCGACGACGTATCCGGCGGAGGAGGCGTTGTCGGCGATGGTGTCGGCGATGGTGATCCGCCAGTCGGCGATCCGGCTGTCGATGAGCTCCAGGGCCGGGACGACCCGCTCGGTGGCGGCCAGTACGTCGGCGACGGTGCAGCCCTCGCCGGGGAGGTCGTCGCCGAGCACGAAGCCGATCTCGACCTCGACGCGCGGCGCGCAGTACGCGGCGGCGGGGACGGGGGTGTCCTGGTACAGCTCCATGGAGTGCAGCAGGTGCCCGTAGTCGGGTTCGTCGACACCCATCATGGCCTGCATGACGGGGGACGACAGTCCGACCTTGTGCCCGGTGACGCGGTCGCCGGCGGCGAGGCGGTGGCGGATGTTGAGGAGCTGGATCTCGTAGGCGTCCTCGGTGTCGATGCCGGGGAAGCGGGCGCCGAGCGGTGCGACGGGCGTCCGCCCGTGCTCGGCGGATCGCAGCTGCTGCGCGACGTGAAGCCGGTGGCGGTCCGAGAGCATGTGCGGGTCCTTGCATGCGGGGGGGGCGGGTTCGGTGCGGCGAGGCTAGACGGCCCGCGTCCGGCGCCGGGAGGGCGTTTTCCCGGCCACCGGGAAAGGTCCGTCCGCAGGGAAATCCGGGTGCTCGGGGCAACCTTGCGAGCCGTTTCGGGGTCCTCACGGCGTCTCACACATGCGCCACCGCGCACGAAGCACCAGCAGAGAGATCCATGAACATCCGCCGCACCCTGGCGACCCTTGCCGCGACGACCGTCGCGGCCCCTGCCGTACCGATCGCGGCGCCGACCGCCGTGGCCCGGCCGGTCACGGCGACGCCCGTCGCCGCCGACCCCTTCGCCACGTGCACCTCGTGGACGCAGAGCGCGAGGACCACCTCCGAACTGGTCGGCTTCCCGACCCGGCTCGTCGCGGGGGCCTGGTCCACCTTCACGTTCCGCTCGGTCAACGTCTCCGCGAGCCCGCTCGACGGGGGGGGTCGGCGCGAGCGTGGACGTCTCGGCGTGGGAGGTAGGGAACGCCTCCGCGAGCATCAAGCTCACGACGCAGTGGTACGACCGGGCCGCAAAGAAGTCGCGGCCGGCCCGGAGGGGGACAGCCCGGAGGGGGACGGCCCGGAGGGGGACGGCCGGGAGCCGCGGCCGGCCCGGAGCCGCGGCCGGCTCTGAGCCACCGCCGACCCGGAGCCGCCGCCGGCGCGCACCGCGCACCGCGCCCCGCTACCGCGCCCCGTACACCGGCTGCGGCCGCTCCGACTCCGCGAGGAGTTCGGCCGCCGCCTCCCCCGCCTCCGACGGGGTCCACCGTGCTCCGCGGTCGGCCGTGGGGCCGGGCCGCCAGCCCTCCATGACGGTGATGCGGCCGCCCTCCGCCTCGAAGACGCGGCCCGTGACCCCGGCCGAGGCGTCGGAGCCGAGCCACACCACCAGCGGGGACACGTTCTCCGGGGCCATCGCGTCGAAGGCCCCGGCTTCCGGGGCGGCCATGGTGTCCGCGAAGGTCTGCTCCGTCATCCGGGTCCGCGCCGCGGGGGCGATCGCGTTGACCTGGACCCCGTAGCGGCCCATTTCCGCCGCCGACACCAGGGTCAGCCCGAGGATCCCGGCCTTGGCCGCGCTGTAGTTGCCCTGGCCCACGGACCCGAGCAGCCCCGCCCCCGAGGAGGTGTTGACGACCCGGGCGGCGACCTGCCGGCCCTCCTTGGCCTCCGCCCGCCAGTACGCCGCGGCGTGCTTGAGCGGCAGGAAGTGCCCCTTCAGGTGGACCCGCATCACGGCGTCCCAGTCGTCCTCGTCCAGGTTCACCAGCATCCGGTCGCGCAGGAAGCCCGCGTTGTTGACGAGGGTGTCCAGCCGCCCGAAAGTCGAGACGGCCGTCTCGACCAGTGACGCCGCACCTTGTGCCGTAGCGATGTCACCGCCGTGCGCCACCGCTTCCCCGCCCCTCGCCCGGATCTCGGCGACGACCTGCGCCGCCGGGCCCTCCGGCCCCGGCAGCCCGTCCAGGCCGACCCCGAGGTCGTTCACCACGACCCGCGCCCCCTCCTCGGCGAAGGCCAGCGCGTGGGCCCGGCCCAGCCCCCGCCCGGCGCCCGTCACGATGACCACGCGGCCTTCGGCAAGTCCCATGTCAGCTCTCCTTGTTCGCAGTTGCCGCATCCAAAAACGCCGGCCGCTCGCCGCCCCCGTGCACGAGCAGGCTCGCTCCGCTCACGTAGGCGGCCCGGTCGGAGGCCAGGAAGACGGCCGCCTCGCCCACGTCCGAGGGCTCCGCCAGCCGCCCCAGCGGTACGGTCGCGCCGACCGCCGCGATCCCGCTCTCGTCGCCGTAGTGCAGGTGCGACAGCTCGGTCCGCACCATGCCCAGGACCAGCGAGTTGACCCGTACCTCGGGGGCCCATTCCACGGCCATGGAACGGGCCAGGTTCTCCAGGCCCGCCTTCGCCGCCCCGTAGGCCGCCGTACCCGGCGAGGGCCGGGTCCCGCTGACGCTGCCGATCATGACGATCGAGCCCCGGCTCTCGCGGAGCCAGGGGTACGCGGCGACGGAGGCGGTCATCGGGGCGATCAGGTTGAGTTCGACGACGCGCGCGTGGCGCTGCGCCTCACCCTCCCCCAGCAGCCGGTACGGGGTTCCGCCGGCGTTGTTCACCAGGCAGTCCAGCCGCCCGTGGCGTGCGGCGACCGATGCGAAGACGTCCTGCACGGCGTCCGGATCGCGCAGGTCCAGGGCGGTGAAGAGCGCCGTACGGCCCGCCGCCCCGACCGGTTCCTCCGGTGGCCGGCGCGCGCAGACGACGACCTCGGCTCCCGCCGCGAGGAACGACCGCGCGATCCCGGCGCCGACGCCCCGGGTTCCGCCGGTGACGACGACAACCCTCCCGTTGAGCTCCATCGGCTGCTACCTTCCTCACCTAACAAATGTTTGGTGGAAAGGTAGCTGATCCGCTCATGGGTGTCTCCACCTCAAGCCCCGACAAGGGCATCGCACTCGTCACAGTCGACTACCCCCCGGTCAACGCGCTGCCCGTGCAGGGCTGGTACGACCTGGCCGACGCCCTGCGCGCGGCCGGCCGCGACCCGGAGGTCCGCTGCGTGGTCCTCGCCGCCGAGGGCCGCGGCTTCAACGCCGGCGTCGACATCAAGGAGATGCAGCGCGACACCGGCCACACCTCGCTCATCGGCGCCAACCGGGGCTGCTACGAGGCCTTCGCCGCCGTCTACGAGTGCGAGGTACCGGTCGTGGCGGCCGTGAACGGCTTCTGTCTCGGCGGCGGGATCGGCCTGGTCGGCAACGCCGACGCCATCGTCGCCTCCGAGGACGCGACCTTCGGACTGCCGGAACTGGACCGGGGCGCCCTCGGGGCCGCCACCCACCTGGCCCGGCTCGTCCCGCAGCACCTCATGCGGACCCTGTACTACACCTCGCGCACCGCCACGGCCGCCGAACTGCACGCGCACGGCTCGGTGTGGAAGGTGGTCCCGCGCGCCGAACTGCGGGCGGCCGCCCTGGAGCTGGCCGCCGAGATCGCGAAGAAGGACGGCTACCTCATCCGGCTCGCCAAGGCGGCCATCAACGGCATCGACCCCGTGGACGTGCGCCGCAGCTACCGCTTCGAGCAGGGCTTCACCTTCGAGGCCAACCTCAGCGGCGTGGCCGACCGGGTCCGCGACACCTTCGGCAGCAGCGGAACGAGCGAAGCAAAGGCGGAATCGGCATGACCGACAAGAGCATGACCCCCGAAGAGGCGGTCGGCCGGCTGAGCAGCGGCATGACCATCGGCATCGGCGGCTGGGGTTCGCGCCGCAAGCCCATGGCCCTGGTGCGCGCGCTGCTCCGCTCCGGGGTCACCGATCTCACCGTGATCTCGTACGGCGGCCCGGACGTCGGCCTGCTCGCCGCGGCCGGCCGGATCCGCAAGCTGGTCACCCCCTTCGTCACCCTCGACTCCATCCCGCTGGAGCCGCACTACCGGGCCGCCCGCGAGAGCGGCGCCCTCGCCCTCACCGAGCTCGACGAGGCCATGTTCATGTGGGGCCTGCACGCGGCCGCCAACCGGCTGCCCTTCCTCCCCGTCCGCGCCGGCCTCGGCTCCGACGTCATGCGCGTCAACCCCGAGCTGCGCACCGTCACCTCCCCGTACGCCGACGGGGAGGAGTTCGTGGCGGTCCCCGCCCTGCGCATGGACGCCGCGCTGGTCCACCTCAACCGGGCCGACCGGCTCGGCAACGCCCAGTACCTGGGCCCCGACCCGTACTTCGACGACCTCTTCTGCGAGGCCGCCGACGCCGCCTACGTCTCCTGCGAGCAGCTCGTCGAGACCGCCGAGCTCGCCAAGTCCGGGCCGCCGCAGTCCCTGCTCGTCAGCCGTCACTCGGTCACCGGGGTCGTGGAGACCCCGAACGGCGCGCACTTCACCTCCTGCGCCCCCGACTACGACCGCGACGAGGCCTTCCAGAAGCTGTACGCGACCACCCCCTGGCCCGAGTTCGCCGAGCGCTTCCTCTCCGGCGGCAGCGAGCACGCCTACCAGTCCGCCGTCCAGGCCTGGCACGAGGAGCAGAAGTGAGCAGTGCGACCACCACCACCGAAGGCTCCGCCACCGAGGCCGTCACCCGCGCCGAGTACTGCGTGATCGCCTGCGCGGAGGCCTGGCGGGACAACGGCGAGGTGCTGGCCAGCCCGATGGGTCTGGTGCCCTCCTTCGGAGCCCGGCTGGCGAAGCGGACCTTCTCCCCCGACCTGCTGCTGACCGACGGCGAAGCCCTGCTGGTCGGGCTCGACGGCTCGGCCGAGGGCTGGCTCCCGTACCGCCGTCACCTGACGATGGTCACCGGCGGCCGGCGGCACGTGATGATGGGCGCAAGCCAGATCGACCGGTTCGGCAACCAGAACATCTCCTGCATCGGGGACTGGGAGCAGCCGGCGCGCCAGCTCCTCGGGGTGCGCGGCGCCCCGGTGAACACCCTGAACAATCCGGTGAGCTACTGGATCCCCAAGCACTCCACCCGGGTGTTCGTCGAGCGCGTCGACATGGTCAGCGGCGTGGGCTACGACCGGGCGGCGGCGGCCGGGGTGACCCGGTTCCACCGGCTCCCCCGCGTGGTCAGCGATCTCGGCGTCTTCGACTTCACCGGCCCGGACCACACCATGCGCCTGGCCTCCCTGCACCCCGGGGTCACGGTGGAGCAGGTCCGGTCGGCGACCGGCTTCGAGCTGGCGATCGCCGACGAGGTCCCGTACACCCGGGAGCCGACGGCGCAGGAGCTGCGGCTGATCCGCGAGGTCATCGACCCCAAGGGCCTGCGCGACCGCGAAGTGCGGGTCTGACCGATGGAGACGGCATTCACCAAGCTGGTCGGGGTCGAGCATCCGATCGTGCAGACGGGCATGGGCTGGGTCGCGGGTCCGCGGCTGGTGTCGGGGGCCGCGGCCGCGGGCGCGCTCGGCATCCTGGCCTCGGCGACCATGACCATGGAGCAGCTGCGGGCGGCGGTCCACGAGGTCAAGTCCCGTACGGACGCCCCGTTCGGGGTCAATCTGCGCGCGGACGCGGGGGACGCGGCCGAGCGGGCGCAGCTGATCATCGACGAGGGCGTACGGGTGGCCTCCTTCGCGCTGGCTCCGTCCAGGGAGCTGATCGCGCGGCTCAAGGACGCGGGCGTGGTCGTGATCCCCTCGATCGGGGCCCGCCGGCACGCCGAGAAGGTCGCGGCGTGGGGCGCGGACGCGGTGATCGTGCAGGGCGGCGAGGGCGGCGGGCACACCGGTGACGTGGCCACGACCGTGCTGCTGCCGCAGGTGGTCGACGCGGTGGACATCCCGGTGATCGCGGCGGGCGGGTTCAGCGACGGCCGCGGTCTGGTGGCGGCGCTGGCCTACGGGGCCGCGGGCATCGCCATGGGCACCCGGTTCCTGCTGACCTCCGACTCGACGGTCCCGGACGCGGTGAAGGCCGAGTACCTGAAGGCGACCGTGAAGGACGTCACGGTCACCACGGCCGTGGACGGGCTCCCGCACCGGATGCTGCGCAGCGAGCTGGTCGCATCCCTGGAACGGGCCGGCCGGGCGAAGGCGCTGGCCAAGGCCGTGCGGCACGCCGCCGGATTCAAGAAGCTTTCGGGCCTGACCTGGGCGGAGATGGTCCGGGACGGCCTCGCGATGAAACACGGCAAGGACCTGTCCTGGAGCCAGGTGCTGCTCGCCGCGAACACCCCCATGCTCCTCAAGGCGTCCATGGTCGAGGGCCGTACGGACCTCGGTGTCATGGCATCGGGCCAGGTCGCGGGCGTGATCGAGGATCTTCCGTCCTGTGCGGAGCTCGTCACCCGCGTCATGGCCGAGGCCCACGCCGTGCTGGACCGGCTGCAGGGCCTCGCTCCCCCACAGCTTCCTCCCCTCCCCCCGCATCCGCTCGGCACCCTGCCACCACCAGGGTGATTCCCCTTCTCCGTGACTGGAGTTGCCCCAGATGAGCCGTGCCCGAATCCGCCTGGCGACCGCGGTGCTCGCATCCGCCCTCGCCATCGGGACCCTGCCCGCCGCCGCGTACGCCGCGCCGGCCGAAAGCCCCGCCGCCTCGCGTCACCACAGCCGCACGGAGTCGACGGAAACGATCCGCCAGATCCCCCTCCAGGGCGCGGTCAACGTCCGCGACCTCGGCGGCTACCGCACCTGGACGGGGGGCCGGGTTCGTCAGGGGCTGGTCTACCGCTCCGACGCACTGGGCAAGCTGACCGCCTCGGACATCACCACCGTCGGCGGTCTGGGCCTCACGAAGGTCCTCGATTTCCGCATCCCCATGGAGGTCCAGTACGACGGGGCCGACAAACTGCCCGCCGGCCTCACCACCACGGCCCGCCCGGTCAACGACAACGGCCTGTACGGGCTGCTGATGTCGGCGATAGGCAGCGGTGATCCCGTGAAGCAGGAACAGATGCTCGGCGGCGGCCGCGCCGAGGCGTACATGCGCGACGTCTACCGCGCGTTCGTGACCAACCCCGAGAACCGGGCGCAGTTCGCGACCACCCTCCGCGAGATCGCCGACGGGAAGCAGGGCCCGCTGCTGTACCACTGCACCTCGGGCAAGGACCGGACGGGCTGGATGAGCTACCTCCTGCTGAACGCGCTGGCCGTCCCGAAGGCCACGGCCGAGCGCGACTACCTGGCCTCGAACACCTTCCGCGCCGCGTACGACGCCCAGGTGCGGGCGGGCGTCAAGGCGTCCGGCCGGATGCAGGACCCCGATCTGCTGATCCCGCTCCAGGAGGTCCGCCAGGACTACCTGGACGCGGCGACCACGCAGATGGAGGCCGACTACGGCAGTCTCTACGGCTACCTCACCGACGGTCTCGGCCTGGACCTGCGGACCCTGGCGAAGCTTCAGGTGAAGATGGTCCGCTAGGCACCGGCAAGCACCGCTGCATCTGAAAACACCGCTGCATCCGAAAAGACCGCTGCGCCTGAAAACACCACTGCGCCGGGCGGCGTGTGCCGCCCGGCGCAGTGGTTCGTACGGGTGTGAGCCGATCAGGCGGAGCGGCGACGGCCCTGGCCGGCGCCACCCACGCGGCTGCGGGCCGAAGCCGCGGCCGCACCACCGGAGGGGGCGCCTCCGGTACGCCGGCCGCGCTCGCCGGAACCGCCCGTGGAGCCGCCCTGTGCGCCCTGGCCGCGGCGGGCCTGGCCGGAGCCGGAGGCAGGAGCCTGCCCGGCGGCGCCGCCACCGGTGCGACGGCCGCGGCCGCCCCCGGCGGCCGGAGCCGCGCCGGTGCCGGTGCCCGTACGCGGTCCGCCCGAGCGGCGGCGCGCACCGGAGCCGGAGCCCCCGCCGGCCTGGCCGGCGGAACGCTGACGCGGCGGGGTCGCCTGCGGCACCTCCATGACGACCGGGATGCCCGAGGGCTCCTTGGCGCCGGTGATGCGTGCGAGCTCTTCGTCGGAGGACTTGATCTGCGCGGTGCGCGGGGAGATCCCGGCGTCCGACATCAGGCGGGTCATGTCGCGCTTCTGGTCGGGCAGGACCAGGGTGACGACGCTGCCGGACTCGCCGGCACGGGCGGTACGGCCGCCGCGGTGCAGGTAGTCCTTGTGGTCGGTCGGCGGGTCCACGTTGACGACGAGGTCGAGGTCGTCGATGTGGATGCCCCGCGCGGCCACGTTGGTGGCGACCAGCGCGGTGACCTCGCCCGTCTTGAACCAGTCGAGGGTCCGGTTGCGCTGCGGCTGCGAGCGGCCGCCGTGCAGGCCGGAGGCGCGGACGCCGTCGGCGAGGAGCTTCTTGACCATGCGGTCGACCCCGCGCTTGGTGTCCACGAACATGATCACCCGGCCGTCGCGAGCGGCTATGCGCGTGGCCACGGCCTTCTTGTCGGTCTCGTCCATGACGTACAGGACGTGGTGCTCCATCGTGCTGACCGCACCGGCGGACGGGTCGACGGAGAAGGCGACGGGGTCGTGCAGGAACATCTTGACGAGCTTGTCGATGTTCTTGTCGAGGGTCGCCGAGAACAGCATGGTCTGGCCCTGGGGCTGGACCTGCTTGAGCAGGGAGGTGACCTGCGGCATGAAGCCCATGTCGGTCATCTGGTCGGCCTCGTCGAGGACCGTGATGGAGACCTGGGAGAGGTCGGCGTCACCGCGGTCGATGAGGTCCTTCAGGCGGCCGGGGGTGGCGACGAGCACCTCGGCGCCGCGGCGCAGGGCGCCGGACTGCCGGTTGATCGACATGCCGCCGACGACGGTCGTGATGCGCAGGTTGACGGACGTGGCGTACGGGGACATCGCGTCGGTGACCTGCTGCGCGAGCTCACGGGTCGGTACGAGGACCAGGGCGAGCGGCTGCTTCGGCTGGGCGCGGCGGCCGGCGGTGCGGGCCAGCAGGGCCAGGCCGAAGGCCAGCGTCTTGCCGGAGCCGGTACGGCCGCGGCCGAGCAGGTCACGGCCGACGAGGGAGTTCGGCAGGGTCGCGGCCTGGATCGGGAACGGCTCGGTGACGCCCTGGGCTGCGAGGGTCTTCAGCAGCGCCTCGGGCATGTCCATGTCTCCGAACGCGTCCACCGGCGGCAGGGCCGGGGTCAGCGGTTCGGGCATGGTGAATTCTTGGGGCCTGGCTACGGGGGCGGACTTCTGCCGTCCCGCGCCAGCCTTCGGACGTCCCTGGGCCGCACCTCGGCCCCGGGTGGGGCGGCGGCTGGGTCGTGCGGAGCTGGAGCTGGTCATGCGAGAAAGCCCTCCTGAAACCGGCAGGTAAATCAAATGGTTCGAAACAGCAGACAAGCCGGGGTCCGCACCTAGTCGGTGCGGACCCCGGCGTGCTGACTGCCTTAGGCGGGGAGGATGTTCTCCGCCTGGGGGCCCTTCTGGCCCTGGGTGACGTCGAAGGACACGCGCTGGCCCTCGTTGAGCTCACGGAAGCCCTGGGTGGCGATGTTCGAGTAGTGGGCGAAGACGTCCGGGCCGCCACCGTCCTGCTCGATGAAGCCGAAGCCCTTTTCCGAGTTGAACCACTTCACGGTGCCAAGTGCCATTTTTGAATCTCCTGAATAGGCGGCAAAGGGCCCCATCCGGAGATTCCGGCAAAACAATAAAAGCGCCTGTCGGAGCATTCCCGTCAGGCGCACATAAAGTTCATGGGTACCACAACTGCAACGAGCTCTAAGCTAGCACACGTCGGTCGGGGAGTGTCGCCGCGAGCATGTGACCTCCGTCCCGAGTGGGTCCGGCCCGCAGCTTCCCGCCCACCTCCGTGAGGGCCTGGCGGAGCCCCGGAATGCCCATCCCACCGGAGTCGAGGACGATCCGTTCCCCCTCCGGGGCGGTGTTGACCACATCAAGGCGAACCTCCCCGTCCTCGGTGTACAGGTTCATCCGGACGGCGGAGCCGGGGGCGTACTTCGCCGCGTTGGTGAGCCCCTCGCGGGCGATCCGCAGCAGCAGCCGCCCGTCGGCCGCCGGGAAGGGTCCCAGGCCGGGCTGGGTGCGGTGGGTGATCTCCATGCCGGTGGCCCGCATGTTCCGGGCCAGGGAGCCGAGGAAGCGGCCCACGTCCACGGGGGAGGTGTACGCACGGCTGCCCGCGGGGTCGGTCAGCATGTCCAGCACCTCCCTGACCTCGGCCATCGCGGCCCGCGCCGATTCCTCCACGGCTCCGGCGGCCTCCCGGACCCGGGGGTCGGCCTCGGCGTCCAGGCGCAGGGCCGCGGCCTGCAGCGTGAGGGCGGTGAGGCGGTGGCCGAGCCCGTCGTGGGTGCGCTGGGCCAAACGGGTGCGTTCCTGGACCACGGCGAGGTCGGCCGCCTGGTCCACGGCGGCGTGGGCCTGGCGGGCCCGCTCGCGCAGCGCGGTCATGACGTGCCGGTTGCGGCGCACGGTCTCCCCGTACAGGGCGGGCACGAGGATGGAGCCGAGGACGAAGGAGGCGGGGTCGCGCCCGGCGTACCCGAGCGGCAGGAACAGGTCGCGGGTGGCGGCGTAGACGACGGCCATCAGCAGGACCCCGCCCCAGCGGTGGGTGCGGCCGTACGCGGCCAGGGCGTAGGCGGCGAAGACGAGGGGGCCCCGGTCGTCGGAGACGACGGTGGCGGCGGTGGCGGCGAGCGCCGGGATCCACGGGTGGGAGCGGCGCCAGAGCAGGGAGAGCGCCGCGAGCCAGCCGGCGGCCAGGCTCGTGGGGTAGTCGGTGACGAGGCCGAAGCGGTGCACGTCGTGGAGGTTGAGGGTGGTGAGCAGTCCGCAGAGGAGGGCGAGCCAGATGTCGGTGCGGCGGGCGCGCACGGGGTCCGGCGCCCCGCTGCTCTCCCCGGTCAGGGTCCGCAGACCCCGCTCCAGCAGCTGTCCGGCGCGACCGGGCACGGCCTGCATGACTCCACCACCCCCCATCAGCGCACAGAAGTGCGCAGAACATGCCAAAACGTCCCCCCAGGTTGCCCTCCTTCCGCCGAAGGGGCATCCCGGGGGGACGCGTTCTCGGTGAACCGGCTCGCTGCGAACCGGTTCGTCGCCTACAGGGAGACGCCGTGGCCGTTCAGCCAGGCGACCGGGTCGATGTCGGCGCCGTAGCTGTTGCTGGAGCGGACCTCGAAGTGGAGGTGCGGGCCGGTGGAGTTGCCGGTGTTGCCGGAGCGGCCGATCTGCTCGCCGGCGGAGACGCGCCCGCCTTCGGAGGCGGTCGCCGAGGAGAGGTGGGCGGAGAGGCTGTAGCGGCCGTCGTCGTGCTTGATGACCACGGCGTTGCCGTACGCCCCCTGCCAGCCGGAGGAGACGACCGTGCCCGCGGCCGCGGCCCGGACCGGGGTGCCGGTGGACACCGCGAAGTCGATGCCGGTGTGGTAGCCGGCGGCCCAGCCGCCCGCCTGGTGGTACCGCGCGGAGACGGTGCCGCCGGAGACGGGCAGGGCGCCCTCGGCACTGCTGCGGGAGCTGCTGCGGGCGCCGCTCTTCGACGGCCCGGAGGACTCGGAGTCGCCCGAGGAGCGGGACGAGCTGGAGGACTTCGGCGCGGCCGGGGTGCTGCTGCCGGAGTCGGAGGAGGCGCCGGAGCCGGAGCCGTACGCGAGGCGCTGCCCCGGGAGGATCATGTCCGGGTCGGACCCGATCACCGAGCGGTTCTTGGAGTAGAGCGTCTGCCAGCTGACGCCCAGTTCGGAACCGATGGTGCCGAGGGTGTCCCCGCTGACGACGGTGTAGCCGTGGGCGCCCTGGGTGCGCTTCGGGGCGGCCGGGGTCGCCGGGGCCTCGACGTGCCCGTCCGCAGTCGAGGTGCCGGCGCCCCTGGCAGGAGCTTCGGGGGCCTCGGGGGCCGGTCCGCCGCGCTGGAGGCCGGCGAGCTTGCCGCAGGAGGGCCAGGCGCCCGGACCCTGGGTCGCCAGGACCTTCTCGGCAATGGCGATCTGCTGCGCCTTGGTGGCCCGGTCGGCCTGGGGGGCGTACTGCCGGCCGCCGAACTCCGCCCACGTGCTGGAGGAGAACTGCAGGCCGCCGTAGTAGCCGTTGCCGGTGTCGATGCTCCAGTCGTTGGTGGACTCGCACTGGGCGACCTTGTCCCACGTGCCGACCGACGCGGCGGACGCGGGCTGTGCCACGAGGCCCACGGCGGCGGGTGCGGCGATACCGGCGACAACGAGACCGGCGAGGGTACGGGCAGACGGGAAAGACATGCGGAGTTCCTGACTTCGGGGACATTGCGGAGGCCGGTGCACCGGGTGAAGCGGTGGTGCGTTCGGCCTCGGTCACCACCGTCCGGGAGGACGGGGGGTCCCCGAAGTCCCCGAAAGAGGACAAGCAGGGCAGCAAAAGGGGACCGGGGAGGGAGGGTTGGGCAGACCTAAGTCCCGATATGGCGGTAATGTCCGCAATGAGACGGGGATTCAGGGGCTTCAGGGGAGGTGGGTCACATGACGATCCGCGTGATGGTGGTCGACGACCAGAGCCTCATACGGTCGGGCCTGGTGACCCTGCTCGCGAGCGCGCCCGACATCGAGGTGGTCGCGGAAGCCGCCGACGGGGCCGAGGCCGTGCCGCTGGCGCGGACGCACCGGCCCGACGTGGTGCTGATGGACCTGGTCATGCCGAAGGTCGACGGCCTGGAGGCGACCTTGCAGCTGCTGCGGCTGCCGGATCCGCCGCGCGTGCTCGTCCTCACCGCCTACACGGCGGACGACCTGGTGCTGGACGCACTGCGGGCCGGCGCGGCCGGGTTCCTGCTGAAGGACCTGCGCCCCGAGGAGCTCTCCGCCGGCATCCGCACGGTCGCGGCGGGCGGCAGCGCCCTGGCTCCCGGGGTGATGCGGGTGCTGCTGGAACGGGCGGACACCCGCACCGGGGCGCCCGATCACGCGGAGCAGCTCTCCACCCTGTCCCCCGGCGAGCGGGACGTCCTCGCGCTGGTCGGCGAGGGCCGGACGAACCTGCAGATAGCGCAGGCGCTGCACCTGTCCCCGGCGAGCGTGAAGACGTACGTCTCGCGGATCCTGACGCAGCTCGACCTCTCGAACCGGACCCAGGCCGCGATCCTCGCCTACGAGGCGGGGCTGGTCCGCGCCGCGTGACCGCAGCCCGGAGAGGGCTGGCCGGTACGGGCGTGAGCGAAAACAATGGCGCCATGACGACGACTCCCCGCTCCCGGGCCCGGTCCTTCGACAGCGCCGCCGCTCTCTACGGGCGGCACCGGCCCGGCTATCCCGAGGCGCTGTACGACGCCGTCGAGGAGCTGGCCGGGCGCCGGTTCGCCGGGGCCCGGGTGGCCGACGTGGGGGCGGGGACCGGGATCGGGACGGCGCCGATGCGCGCCCGGGGCGCCGAGGTGGTGGCGGTGGAGCCCGGGGACGGGATGGCCGCCGAGTTCCGGCGCACCCGGCCGGGTATCCCGATCGTGCGCGGGGACGGGGACCGGCTGCCGTTGGCCGGGGGCTCCTTCGACTTCCTGACGTACGCCCAGGCCTGGCACTGGACGGATCCGGCGCGGTCCGTGCCCGAGGCCCGCCGGGTGCTGAGGCCCGGCGGGGCGCTCGCGATCTGGTGGAACGACCTGGACGAGTCGGCCGGCTGGGTCGCGGAGCAGGGCGAGCGGATCCGCGCCTTCTTCGCGGCCGGCGGCCCGGGCGGCGCGGTCGCCGGCGGCGCCGGCGCGGTCGGCGGGACCGCGCAGGCCCTGGGCTACCGCACGCTCCCGCGCGGCCTCGGCTCCGGTTTCACCACGCGGACCGTTCCGTGGTCCCGGTGGATCCCGCTGGAGGCGCATCTGGCGAACCTGGCGAGCCACTCCGCGTTCCTGCTGCTGGGCGCGGCCGGCACGCGGGAGTTCCTCGACGGCGAGCGGGCCCGGCTGCATCCGGCATTTCCGGACGGAGCGGTGGAAGAGCCCTACGTGGTCACCCTCAGCGTCGCCGTCATCTGAGACGGTGCGGTCGCGGCACTAGCGGATTGCGGCCCGGCCCCGTGAGGCTGACCGCCATGTCTCCCACTCCGTCGCCTTCTCGGCTGTCTCCGCCCGTCCACGCGTTCTTCCTCGTCAACGAAGGGATCGCCTTCCTGCTGGAGCTGATGATCCTGGTCGTGCTGGCCTGGTGGGGCTTCAGCCGGGACATCGGCTGGGCGGGGTCCCTCGGCCTGGCGGTGGCCGCGCCGGCCGCCGCCGCCGTGCTCTGGGGGATGTTCGCGGCGCCGAAGTCCCGGTTCACCGTTCCCCTCGCCGCTCAGCTCGCGGTCAAGGCCGTGGTGTTCGGCGCCGCCGCCCTGGCGCTGCTCGCGCTCGGGCAGCGGCAGCCGGCCCTGTGGTTCGCGGTGGCCGTGGTCGTGAACACCGCTCTCTCCGCGTACTACCGCAACCGCTCCTGAAGCACCGCCGCCCGGCACTGCGAGGGGCTCCCCCACGCGTCGCGCAGCGGGCGGGCCTTGCGCAGCCACAGGGAGAGGGCGAGTTCCTCGGTGTATCCGACGGCGCCGTGGAGCTGGAGCGCGGTCATGGCGGCCGCGTACGCCGCTTCGCCCGCGGTCAGCTTCGCCGCGGCGACCTCCCCGGGGGCCAGGGAGAGCGCGGCCGCCCACAGCAGGGGGCGGGCGAACTCCAGGCCGAGCAGGGTGTCGGCGAGCCGGTGCTTCACGGCCTGGAAGCCGCCGATCGCCGTGCCGAACTGGGTGCGCTGCTTCGCGTACTCCACCGTGCGCGCGAGGAGGGCCTCGCCGGTGCCGAGGCATTGGGCGGCGGTCAGCAGCCGTGCCCAGTCCGCGGCGTCCCGGGCCGCCGCGGTGACCGCCGGGCCGGCGGCGAGGAGTTCGCCGCCGCCGTCCGGGAGGGCCAGGCGGCGGGCGGGGTCGGTGGAGGTGCGCAGCGGTCCGGCGCCGGGGGCCAGGCGGAGCTCTCCGGCCGGGGACACCGTGAAGAGGTGGGTGGCGGCGTCGGCGTCCAGGGCGTACGGGCCTCCGCCGGGCAGGGTCAGGGTGGCCGAGGTCTCCCCGGCCACCAGCCCGGGGAGGAACCGCTTGGCCAGTGCTCCCTCGCCGAGCCGGGTCAGGAGTACGGCCGCGGCGGCCGTCTCCACCACCGGGCCGGGGACTCCGGCGCGGCCCAGCTCCACGAACCCGGTCGCCAGTTCCAGGGGCATGAGGCCCATGCCCTCGTGGGCCTCGTCGGCCGTGAGGGCGAACAGCCCGGTGGCGGCGAGCCGTGCCCACAGGGCCTTGCCCGGTGTGTGGTCGCCCGCGCCCCAGGCCCGTACCGCCGCCGGGACGTCGGAGGCGGCGAGCAGTCCGTGCAGGGTGCGGGCGAAGTCCGCCTGTTCTTCGGTCGGCAGGAAGCGCATCAGCGGCGGCCCTTCGGGAGGCCGAGCAGCCGCTCGGCGATGATGTCGCGCTGGATCTCGTTGGTCCCCGCGTAGATGGGTCCGGCGAGGGAGAAGATCCACGGCTCGGCCCATTCCCCGTCGGCGAGTTCCGCGTCGGGGCCCAGCAGGTCGAGGGCGCTCTCGTGCAGGGCGATGTCGTACTGGGACCAGAACACCTTGTTCAGGCTCGACTCGGCGCCGATCGTCTCGCCGGCGGCGAAACGGGAGGCGTTGGCCCAGGTGAACAGCTGGTAGGCGCGGGCTCCGACGACCGCGTCGGCGACCCGGTCGCGCAGTGCGGTGTCGGCCGGGTCCCCGTGGCTCTGCCACAGCTCCACGAGGCGGTCGGCGGCGGCGAGGAAGCGGCCGGGGGCGCGCAGGGTGAGCCCGCGTTCGTTGCCGGTGGTGGACATGGCGATCCGCCAGCCCTGTCCGGGTTCGCCGATGACGTCCGCGTCGGGGACGAAGACCTCGTCGAGGAAGAGTTCCGCGAAGGCGGGCTTGCCGTCGAGGCGGCCAATGGGCCGCACGGTGACCCCGGGGGCGTGCAGGTCGAACATCAGGTAGGTGAGCCCCTGGTGGGGCCTGGGGGCTTCGGGGTCGGTGCGGAAGATGCCGAAGGCGCGGTCGGCGAAGGCGGCCCGCGAGGACCAGGTCTTCTGCCCGGACAGCAGCCAGCCGCCCTCGGTGCGTACGGCGCGGGACTTCAGGGAGGCGAGGTCGGAGCCTGATTCGGGCTCGGACCAGGCCTGGGCCCAGATCGTCTCGCCGCTCGCCATGGAGGGCAGGACGCGGGCGCGCTGTTCGTCGGTGGCGTGGTCGAAGAGGGTGGGGGCGAGCAGGTTGATGCCGTTCTGCGAGACCCGGCCGGGTGCGCCGGCGGCCCAGTACTCCTCTTCGAAGACCAGCCAGTGCTCGATGTCCACGCCGCGGCCGCCGTACTCCTCGGGCCAGGACACCACCGACCAGCGGGCGGAGTGCAGGAGCGCCTCCCATGCCCGGTGGGCGGCGAAGCCCTCGCCGGTCTCCAGGGAGGGCAGGGGGGTGGCGGGCACGTGGGCGGCCAGCCAGTCGCGCGCCTCGGCCCGGAAGGCCTCCACGTCCGCCGCATGGTTCAGGTCCATCAGCTGTTCGCCTCCTTCATCGCGGCGCCCTTCATCGTGAACACGTTCATGCCGCCGAGCGAGTCCGCCGCCGTCTCGGCGTTGTGGGCGTGCGCGAGGTGGTGCAGGCCGAAGACGGAGTCCATGCCGGTGTGCAGGCCCTGGAGGTCCTCGGCCTGGTTGACCGCCCGCTTGGTGAGGGCCAGGCCGAAGGAGGGCATCTCGGCGATCCGCAGGGCGAGCCGGTCGGTGGCTCCGGCCAGTTCGGCCCGCTCGACGACCCGGTTGACCATGCCGACCTCGTAGGCCCGGCGGGCGGGCATCCGGTCGCCGGTGTAGAGGAATTCCTTGGCGATGCGCGGGGGCATGGCCCACGGGTGGGCGAAGTACTCGACGCCCGGGATGCCCATGCGGACGACGGGGTCGGCGAAGAAGGCGTCCTCGCTGGCCACGATCAGGTCGCAGACCCAGGCGAGCATCAGCCCGCCGGCCACGCAGGCGCCGTGGACGGAGGCGATGACGGGCTTGGGCAGCTCGCGCCAGCGACGGCACATGCCGAGGTAGACCTCGGATTCGCGGGCGAAGCGGGATTCGGCGCCGGAGCGCTGGGAGTGGTCCCACCACAGGCCCGCCCGGCGTTCGAAGGGCAGGTGCGCGTCGCGCTCCGGGGTGCCGATGTCGTGGCCCGCCGAGAAGTGCTCGCCGGCCCCGGCCAGGACGACGACCTTGACCGCGGGATCGTCGGCGGCGCGGTAGAAGGCGTCGTCGAGGGCGTAGGTCATCGCGCTGTTCTGGGCGTTGCGGTATCGGGGGCGGTTCATGGTCACGTACGCGACCGGGCCGCGGCGCTCGTAGAGCACGGGGGTTTCGTCGTCGGGCATCCCTGGATCCTTCCCTAACAAGTGTTTGGTAGGTTAACGTACGGCCATGAGCAGCGTCGAGGAGTTCCGCACCGAGGTTCGGAGTTGGCTACGGGCCCACCTCACCGGTGAGTTCGCCGCCCTCAAGGGCCGCGGCGGACCGGGCCGGGAGCACGAGGCCTTCGCCGAACGCCTCGCCTGGGAACAGCACATGGCGGCGCACGGCTGGACCTGCGTGGGCTGGCCCGTGGAGTACGGCGGGCGCGGCGCGAGCACCGCCCAGCAGATCGCCTTCCACGAGGAGTACGCGCTGGCCGACGCGCCCGCGCGCGTCAACCACATAGGCGAGCAGCTCCTCGGCCCCACCCTCATCGCGCACGGCACCGAGGAGCAGCGGCGGCGCTTCCTGCCGCCCATCCGGGCCGTGGAGGAGCTGTGGTGCCAGGGCTACAGCGAGCCCGACGCCGGCTCGGACCTGGCGAACATCCGCACCCGAGCCGCCCTGGTGGACGGCGCCTGGGTGGTGGACGGCCAGAAGATCTGGACCTCCCTGGCCCACGCCTCCCAGTGGTGCTTCGTCGTCGCCCGCACCACACCGGGCTCCCGCCGGCACGCGGGACTGTCCTACCTCCTGGTCCCGATGGACCAGCCCGGGGTGGAGGTCCGGTCCATCGTCCAGCTGACCGGAACCTCCGAGTTCAACGAGGTCTTCTTCGACGGGGCCCGCACCGACGCCGCCCACGTCGTCGGCGCACCCGGCGAGGGCTGGGCCGTCGCCATGGCCACCCTCGGCTTCGAGCGGGGGGTCTCCACCCTCGGTCAGCAGGTCGGCTTCCGCCGCGAGCTCGAAGACCTGGCCGCCCTGGCGCGGCGCAACGGCGCGATGGCCGATCCGCTGATCCGCGACCGGCTCGTCCGGGCCTGGATCGGCCTGGAGACCATGCGCGCCTCCGCGCTGCGGCCCGGGGTCGCCCCGTCCACGGCCAAGCTGTACTGGGCCCGCTGGCACCGGGACCTCGGCGAACTCGCCATGGACGTCTGCGGGGCCCCCTCGCTCCTGGCGGCGGGGGCGCACGGGGACCCGTACGACCTCGACGACTGGCAGCGGCTCTTCCTCTTCTCCCGCGCCGACACCCTCTACGCGGGCTCCGACGAGATCCAGCGCACCATCGTCGCCGAGCGCGTCCTCGGCCTTCCCAAGGAGGTACGGGCATGAACGCACCGGAAGACCGATCGGGCCACGCGCTCCGCAACGCGCCCGAGTACGTCGCCGGGCACGGGCTGCTGACCGGCCGGAGCGCCGTGATCACCGCCGCCGCCGGGGCCGGCATCGGCGGGGCCACCGCCCGCCGGTTCCTGGAGGAGGGGGCCCGCGTCCTCATCGGCGACGCGCACGCCCGCCGCCTCAAGGAGAGCGAGGAGGCGCTGGCCGCGGAGTTCGGCGCGGACCGGGTCGCCTCCCTGCCCTGCGACGTCACCGACGAGGAGCAGGTGGGCGCCTTCTTCGCGCTCGCCGAACGGCTCCACGGCCGCCTCGACCTCGTCGTCAACAACGCCGGGCTCGGCGGCACGGCGGACCTCGTCGACATGACCGACGACCAGTGGTCCCGCGTCCTCGACGTCACGCTGAACGGCACCTTCCGCTGCACCCGCGCCGCGATGCGCGCGATGCGGGCCTCCGGGACGGGCGGGGTGATCGTCAACAACGCCTCCGTCGTCGGCTGGCGCGCCCAGACCGGGCAGGCCCACTACGCCGCCGCCAAGGCCGGGGTGATGGCGCTGACCCGCTGCGCGGCGCTGGAGGCGGCCGCGTTCGGCGTACGGATCAACGCGGTCGCGCCGAGCCTGGCCATGCACCCGCACCTGGTGAAGGTCACCAGCGAGGAGTTGCTCACCGAACTCACCGCCCGCGAGGCCTTCGGCCGGTACGCCGAGCCCTGGGAGGTCGCCAACGTCATCGTCTTCCTGGCCAGCGGCTACTCGTCGTACATGACGGGCGAGACCGTGTCGGTCAGCAGTCAGCACGCGTAGGCCGTCGGATGACCGGCCGGCGCGGTACCAGAATGGACGCGTGCCCACGAACAAGCCGATCGCACCGACGGCCAAGAAGAAGCCCCAGGTGACGGCGTCGCCCGAACGCCGCCGCGAACTCCTCGACACCGCCGCCGAGGTCTTCGCCGCGCAGGGCTACAACGCCACCACCGTCCGCAAGATCGCCGACGCCGCCGGCATGCTCGCCGGCAGCCTCTACTACCACTTCGATTCCAAGGAATCGATGCTCGACGAGATCCTCTCCGCCTTCCTGACCGAGCTGTGGGAGGGGTACGACACCGTCCTCGCCGCCGGTCTCGGACCCAGGCAGACCATCGAGGCCCTCGTCACCGAATCGTTCCGGGAGATCGACCGGCACCGCGCCGCGGTCGCCATCTACCAGAAGGAGTCCCGGCACCTGTCGGTCCAGCCCCGCTTCCACTACCTCTCCGACTCGCAGGTCAAGTTCGAGAAGGCGTGGCTGGGGACGCTGGAGCGCGGGGTCGCGGACGGGGTCTTCCGCGGCGACCTGGACATCCGCCTCACGTACCGCTTCGTGCGCGACACGGTGTGGGTGGCGGCGTCCTGGTACCGCCCGGGCGGCCAGCACAGCCCGGAGGAGATCGCCCGCCAGTACCTGTCGATGGTCCTGGACGGCATCGCCACACGAACGTAATCCCGTACATCCCCGGCACATGCCTGGATATCCCTGAGGAGCTCCGATGCCCGAGGCCTACATAGTCGAAGCGGTACGCACCCCCGTGGGGCGGCGCAAGGGGGGCCTGTCCGAGGTCCACCCGGCCGACCTCGGGGCGCACGTCCTGAGGGCCCTCGTCGAACGGTCCGGGATCGACCCGTCGGCCGTGGAGGACGTGGTCTTCGGCTGCCTCGACACGGTGGGGCCGCAGGCGGGCGACATCGCCCGGACGGCCTGGCTGGCGGCGGGGCTCCCCGAGGAGGTCCCGGGCGTCACCATCGACCGCCAGTGCGGATCCTCGCAGCAGGCCGTGCACTTCGCGGCGCAGGGCGTCATGTCCGGCACCCAGGACCTGGTGGTCGCGGGCGGCACCCAGAACATGTCGATGATCCCGATCGCCTTCGCCTCGCGGCAGGCGGCCGAGCCGCTGGGCTTCACCGAGGGCCCCTACCTGGGGTCGGCGGGGTGGCGGGCCCGGTACGGGGACTCCCCCGTCAACCAGTTCCACGGGGCGCAGCTGATCGCCGAGAAGTGGGGCATCTCCCGCCTCGACATGGAGGAGTTCGCCCTGCGCTCCCACCAGCGGGCGCTGCGCGCGATCGACGAGGGCCGCTTCGAGCGGGAGATCGTCCCGTACGGGGCGGTGTCGGTGGACGAGGGCCCGCGCCGCGACACCACGCTGGAGAAGATGGCCGGTCTGAAGCCGGTCATGGAGGGCGGCACGATCACCGCGGCGGTCTCCTCCCAGGTCTCGGACGGCGCGGCGGCCATGCTGCTGGCCTCGGAGCGGGCGGTACGGGAACACGGGCTGCGCCCGCGGGCCCGCATCCACCACCTGTCGGTCCGCGGCGAGGACCCGATCCGCATGCTGTCGGCGCCGATCCCGGCGACGGCGTACGCGCTGAAGAAGACGGGCATGTCCCTCTCCGACATCGACCTCGTCGAGATCAACGAGGCCTTCGCCCCGGTGGCCCTGGCCTGGCTGAAGGAAACGGGCGCGGACCCGGAGCGGGTCAACGTCAACGGCGGCGCGATCGCCCTGGGACACCCCCTGGGCGCGACGGGCGTCAGGCTGATGACGACCCTGCTCCACGAACTGGAGCGCACCGGCGGCCGCTTCGGCCTCCAGACCATGTGCGAGGGCGGCGGCCAGGCCAACGTCACCATCATCGAGCGCCTGTAGCCACCGCCGGAACCCGGTCCCCCGGGGCAGTGCTCCGCAGAGCACTG
>NZ_JBEXPT010000028.1:0-58738 GCF_040612195.1 Streptomyces sp. NPDC006450
TGTGCCCCCCGCCCCGCCCCGCGCCGGGGCGGGGGGGGGGGGGGGGGGGGGGGGGGGGCCGGTTTGTGGGGGGGGGGGGGGGGCGGGGGGCCCCCCGCCCCGCCCCCCCCCCCCCGCTCAGTCCGTGGAACGCCGGGCCAGGCCCAGGGCGTAGTCCGGCCACCAGGTGCCCGCCGGGGGGCCGCCCCGGCAGGTGCCGTCCGATTCGCCGGGGCGCTTGACCCAGAGGTACGCGTCCACGAGGGGGTCACCCGTCCCGTCGGTGGGCGGCGTGCCCAGTGCGCGGCCCGGCGGGTTGCACCAGGCCTGGCCGCGGTCGCCGCGGAGCGGGCCGTCACCGTTGCGGCTGGTGTCGATGACGAAGTGCTTGCCCTTGGTGGCCTTGGAGAGGGCGGCGCCGTACGCGCGGCCCGCCGCGCTGGGCTGGAAGTTGGAGACGTTGAGGGCGAAGCCGTCGGCGCGCTCCAGTCCGGCCTCGTGGAGGGGAGCGACCAGCTTCTTCGGGTCCGGGATCCAGGCCGGGTTGCCGGCGTCCAGGTAGACCTTGGTGTTCTTGTTGCGCTTGAGCCGGTCGACCGCCTCGGAGAGCAGCCGCAGCCGCTCGTCGCGGTGGCCGGCCCGGGTGCAGCCGTCCACGAGGTGCGGGACCGCGTCCGGCTCCAGGACGACCAAGGCCTTCGTGTCCGCGATGTTGTCGGCGAAGGCGCCGATCCAGCTCCGGTAGGCGGCGGCGTCCTTGGCGCCGCCCGCCGAGTGCTGCCCGCAGTCCCGGTACGGGATGTTGTACGCGACGAGGACCAGGGTGCGGCCCGCCGCGCGGGCGCTCGCCCCGGCCCGGCGGATCTCGGGGCCGGGGTCGCCGGCCGGGCCCCAGAGGGCCATCGGCCGGTCGGCGATGCGGCGCAGCACCTGGGCGTCGCCGTTGCGTCCCTGTGCCTCCCAGGCGGCGACCTGGCGGGCGGCGTCGCTCTGCGGATCCACCCAGAACGGGGACTCGTCGACCAGGCCCACGCCCGCGGGGCGGTGGGGCGGCGCGGATTCCGGCCGGGTGGCGGGGGCGGGCGAGCAGGCGGCTGCCGCCGTGAGGGCGGTCAGGGTCAGGGTGAGGAGGGTGACGGGGCGTCTGCGCGGGGCTCTGCGGCGGCCTGGCATCCGGCTTCCTCGGGACGAAGGGGCTGGCTGCGGACCGGGTCATCGTGACATAACGGGCAGTCAGGGCGGAGTGCGACACCGCCGGGTGCGGCCGGGTGGGGGCGGGTGGGGCGCTGCGCGGGGCCGTCCCCTGCCCGCCCTTCCTCCGTTCCCCGGGCTGTGCCCGGACCGCCCCGGGGGCTCCGCTCCCGGACCCCGCGCCTCACACGCCGGCGGGGCCGGGTGTACCCGCGGCGGGGCTGGGGCTGCCCGGCGGGGCCGGGGGCTGCCCCGGTGGGGCTCGATGGGTCAGTGCGGGGCTGGATTGGTCAGGGCGATGGCCAGAGGGGTGCGTTCGTAGAGGACGTGGTGGCCGTGACGGGAGGGGATGAGGAGGCCGGCCTCCTGGAGGGTTTTGAGGTGGGCGGAGACGGTGGAGGGGGCCAGGGACAGGCGGAGGGCCAGGGTGGTGGTCGAGGCCGGCTCGGTCAGTGCGCACAGGACGTCGGCGCGGGCGCGGCCCAGCAGCCGGGCCAGTGCCCGTGGGGCCGGGCCGGCCGGGGCCGTCCACAGGGCGCCGATGCCGCGGGCCGGGTACACCAGGGTCGGCTGCCACGGCGGGTCGTAGCCGCCCACCACCTCCGGCCAGACGAAGGCGCTGGGCATGAGGAGGAGGCCCTGGCCGTCGAGGGAGCGGTCGTGGTGGCCCCGGCGCGCGATGCTGAGGGTGCTTCCCGACCAGCGCAGGTCCGGGTGGAGGCCGTCGAAGAGGGCCTCCAGCCCGCCCGCGGCCAGCCGCCGGGAGTGGAACAGGACGTCCGCCTCCAGCAGGGCGCGCAGCCGGGGCCAGTGCGGGGCGACGAGCACGTGCCAGGCCTGCTCGTAGAGGTCGGCCAGCTCCTGGACGGCGCGGGCCGGATCCGCCAGCATCCGCTGCCCGGCCGCGCTCTCCAGGGCGCCCGGGGTGCAGACCAGGGAGCGCCGCAGGTCCTCCCGCGCCTCCTGCGGATCGGCGGCCCGGACCCGCGCCAGCTCCTCCTCGAAGGTGACCGACGGGCCCGTCGGGGGCGGGCTGAGGAAGTCCGGATTGTGTCCCGTGCGCGGCATCAGCAGCCAGAGCGGCCGCAGGTCCAGCCCGGCGGCCGCCGTGCGGATCCCGCGCAGCCAGGGCAGGTGGTAGGCGTGGCGCCGCCGGTCCAGCAGGACGCGTACCGCCTCCTGGGTCTCCCAGCGGGGCGAGATCGAGAACCGGCAGCGCAGCAGATCGGCGGGGCCGAAGCGGAAGTGGAAGGGCACGGGTCCCTCCGGGGCGGGACGGTTCGGGCGGGGCCGCGAGGCCGGCGGGGCGCAGAGGCGAGGGATGCCAGGGAGGGGGTCGGGGCGGGGAGGGACGCAGGTGATTCGTGTGGGGACGAATCGCTGTCACCCCAGCCTAGGCGCCGCCAAGGTGCACCGTATGACCACCGCAGAACCGTCCGCGTCCCCGGCAGCCAACGCCCCCGGCCGGAGCGAGCCCCCCGTGCCGGAACCGGGCGGGTACCGGGCCGTCTTCCGGGTCGGGGAGTTCCGGCCGGTCTTCGCCGCGCACCTGCTGTCCGTGCTCGGCGTCGTCATCGCCGAGATCTCCCTCACCGTCCTCGTCTACCGCGCCACCGGCTCCCCCCTGATGAGCGCGCTCACCTTCGCCCTCGGCTTCCTCCCCTACGCCCTCGGCGGCGCCCTCCTCGCGCCGCTCGCCGACCGGCTCCCCGCCCGCCGCGTGCTCGTCGGCTGCGACCTCGTCTGCGCGGCCTGCGCCGCGGCCATGGCCGCGCCCGGCACCCCGGTCGCACTGCTCCTCGTCCTGCGCTGCGCGATGGCCTTCGTCGCGCCGCTGTTCCAGGGCACCCGCAGCGCCTCCCTCGCCGACGTCCTCGGCACGGGCGACGCGTACGTCCTGGGCCGCTCACTGCTGCGCATGGTGGCGCAGAGCGCCCAGCTCATCGGCTTCGGGCTCGGCGGGCTGCTGCTCACCGTGCTGGCCCCGCGCGGGGCCATCCTCCTCACGGCCGCCGGTTTCCTCGGCTCCGCGGTCCTGCTGCGCCTGGGCACCCGGGCCCGGCCCGCCCGGAGTACGGGCGCCGGCCCGCGGGTCTCCCCGCTCGCCGGGCTGCGCGCCGTCCTGGGCCACCGCCGGCTGCGGGCGCTCACGCTGCTGTCCTGGCTGCCGCCGCTCTTCGTGGTCGTACCCGAGGCCCTGCTGACGCCGTACGCCACCGGCCTCGGCATCTCCACCGCCGGGCTCGGGCTGCTGATGTGCGCGATGCCGGCCGGAGCCATCGCCGGGGAGGTCTGGGCGGGCTCCGCGCTCACCGCCCGCACGCGTTCGCGGATCACGGCCCCGCTCGCGGCGCTCTCGCTGCTGCCGCTGCTCGTGTACGCCGTCCGGCCCGGCCTGCCGCTCCTGCCGGCCGCGCTCGTCCTGGCCGGGCTGGCCCACGCGTACACCCTCGGGCTCGACCAGTGGTACGTCGAGGCCGTCCCCGAGGACCTGCGCGGGCGGGCGATGACCCTGCTCAGCACCGGTCTGATGACCCTTCAGGGCGTCGGCATGGCGCTCGCCGGGGTCGCGGCGGAGTTCCTGCCCGTGCACGTGGTGGTCGCGTCGGCCGCGGTACTGGGCACCGGGGTCGTCCTGCTGCTGCTCGCCGAGGTGCGCCGGACGGACGGGCCGAGGCGTGAGACGGGTCCCGCCGCCAAATGACCGCCCGGTAGGGTCTGATCGTGCCCAAGCCGCTCAGCCTTCCCTTCGACCCGATCGCCCGCGCCGACGAACTCTGGCAGCAACGCTGGGGTCCGGTCCCCTCGATGGCCGCGATCACCTCGATCATGAGGGCGCACCAGATCCTGCTCGGCGAGGTCGACGCGGTCGTCAAGCCGTACGGTCTGACCTTCGCGCGCTACGAGGCGCTGGTGCTGCTGACCTTCTCCAAGGCCGGGGAACTGCCGATGTCGAAGATCGGCGAGCGGCTGATGGTGCACCCGACGTCGGTGACGAACACGGTGGACCGGCTGGTGAAGTCGGGCCTCGTCGCCCGGCGACCGAACCCGAACGACGGGCGCGGCACCCTCGCGTCGATCACGGACAAGGGCCGCGAGGTGGTCGAGGCGGCCACGAAGGCGCTGATGGAGATCGACTTCGGGCTGAGCGCCTACGACGCCGAGGAGTGCGCGGAGATCTTCGCGCTCCTGCGCCCGCTCCGGGTGGCCGCGGCCGACTTCGAAGAGAAGTGACCTTCCCCGCCCCCGCCCCCGCCCCCGCCCCCTTTCCTGTTCCTGTTCCTGTCCCTGTCCCTGTCCCTGTCCCTGTCCCCGGCTCCCGCCCCGCCCCCGCCGCCTGACGCGGGCGGCGCCCTCCCCGACGGCGGCGTACGCTCGGCAGGGGTGGGCCCGGACTGGACCGCGGGAGGGCCGATGACCGCGCTCGGTGACCTGATCGAGATCGACGAGCGGACCGTCCTGGTCCTCGGGCAGGGCCTGGACCTCGCTCACGGGCAGCCGGACGTCGCCAACGCCCTGGTGCACCGGGCCGGCGACACCCTGGTGCTCGTCGACACCGGTGTCACGGAGGTCTTCCGCGCGGCGCTGCTCGAGGCGGCCGGCCGTGTCGGCCCCTGGTCCCGGGCGCTGGTGCTCACCACGCACGGACACCTCGACCACGTGGGCAACAACGACCTGGCCGACGGGCTGGGCGTACCGGCCGAGCACTACGTCCCCGCCCCCGACGTGGCTCAGATGCGGGACCCGCTGGACTACTGGGTGCGGTCCTTCGCGCGCGTCGCCGGGCCCGCGGCGCTCCCGGAGCCCGCACGGACCGCGGCCGCGGTGGTCGCGCTCTTCCAGCCGATGCGGCCCTTCGGCGAGACGACCCGGACCTACGAGGAACGGCCGCCGGAGCAGATCCGGATCGGCCCGCTCCGGTTCACCGGCTGGACCTTCGCCGACGGCGCGGTCCGCGTGCTGCGCAGCCAGGGGCATTGCGCCGGGCACGTGATCGTGCACCTGCGGGACCCGCGCGTCCTGCACCTGTCCGACGAGGGCAACGGGCCCTGCGGTGCGATGGCCGACGCCGACCAGCTCAAACTCCAGACCGTACTGGGCTCCGCCGCGCTCCTCTTCGAGGCGGGCGAAGCGGGGATCCTCACCGACGGGCACACCTTCGCCGTGCGCCGCGGCGCCGAAGCGGTGTCCCACCTGGACGGGCTGCTGGGCCAGGCCGTGGCCCTCCAGGAAGCGGGGCTCGGGCTGGTGGCGCAGGCCGGCGGGGCCGGGGAGGGGGAGCGGGTCGGCGCGAGCGCCTTCACCGCCCGCTTCGCCCGGGCCGTCGCCGACCTGGGCATCGGCGGCGCCAACCCGAACGCGCTGTTCACGGCCATGATGGCGGTCAACCAGCTCCATGAGCTCGGGCTGCGTCCGGAGTCGGACGCCGTGGACGCGCCCTGGTCGCGCCCGCGGCCGCGGAACCCGGAACCGGCCGCCCCGCCGCCCGGCTCGGGCTGACCCGGAGGCCGTCCGGCCCCCGTCAAGATCGTGCCGACCGGACGGCTAGGCTCGACGGCATGAAACGAAGCGTGCTGACCCGCTACCGCGTCATGGCCTACGTGACCGCGGTCATGCTCCTGATCCTCTGTGCCTGCATGGTGGCGAAGTACGGCTTCGACACCGGCGCCGACCTGACCTTCGCGGTCTCGCAGGCGCACGGTGTGCTGTTCATGGTCTACCTGGTCTTCGCCTTCGACCTGGGCTCCAAGGCCAAGTGGCCGTTCGGCAAGCTCCTGTGGGTCCTGGTCTCCGGCACCATCCCGCTCGCCGCGTTCTTCGTCGAGCGCAGGATCCGCGCCGAAGTCGAGCCCCTCGTCGCCGGCGATCCGGCCGCCGCCCGCGCCTGACCTCAGATGATCCATCCGCCCCCGGGGCGACTCCCCGGGGGTTGGCCATCGACATTTACTAGGACGTCCTAGTAAATTCAGAGCATGGACGCTGACGCCATTGAGGAAGGCCGCCGTCGCTGGCAGGCCCGGTACGACAAGGCCCGCAAGCGCGAGGCCGATTTCACCACGCTCTCCGGCGATCCCGTCGATCCCGTCTACGGACCCCGGCCCGGCGACTCGTACGAGGGCTTCGAGCGCATCGGCTGGCCGGGGGAGTACCCGTACACCCGCGGCCTGCACGCCACCGGCTACCGGGGGCGGACCTGGACCATCCGGCAGTTCGCCGGGTTCGGGAACGCCGAGCAGACCAACGAGCGCTACAAGATGATCCTGGCCGCCGGCGGCGGCGGGCTCTCGGTCGCCTTCGACATGCCCACCCTGATGGGGCGCGACTCCGACGACCCCCGCGCGCTCGGCGAGGTCGGCCACTGCGGGGTCGCCATCGACTCCGCCGCCGACATGGAGATCCTCTTCAAGGACATCCCGCTCGGCGACGTGACCACCTCCATGACCATCAGCGGCCCCGCCGTGCCCGCCTTCTGCATGTACCTGGTGGCCGCCGAACGCCAGGGCGTCGACCCGGCCGTCCTGAACGGGACGCTCCAGACCGACATCTTCAAGGAGTACATCGCCCAGAAGGAGTGGCTCTTCGAGCCCGAGCCGCACCTGCGCCTCATCGGCGACCTCATGGAGTACTGCGCGAACGGCATCCCCGCCTACAAGCCGCTCTCCGTCTCCGGCTACCACATCCGCGAGGCCGGGGCCACGGCCGCACAGGAGCTCGCGTACACCCTCGCCGACGGCTTCGGCTACGTGGAGCTGGGCCTCTCGCGCGGGCTGGACGTGGACCACTTCGCGTCCGGGCTCTCCTTCTTCTTCGACGCGCACCTCGACTTCTTCGAGGAGATCGCCAAGTTCCGCGCAGCCCGCCGCATCTGGGCCCGCTGGATGAAGGAGGTGTACGGGGCGAAGTCCGAGAAGGCGATGTGGCTGCGCTTCCACACCCAGACCGCCGGGGTCTCCCTCACCGCCCAGCAGCCCTACAACAACGTCGTGCGCACCGCCGTGGAAGCCCTCGCGGCCGTCCTCGGCGGCACCAACTCCCTCCACACCAACGCCCTCGACGAGACCCTCGCGCTGCCGAGCGAGCAGGCCGCCGAGATCGCCCTGCGCACGCAGCAGGTGCTGATGGAGGAGACCGGCGTGGCCAACGTGGCCGACCCGCTGGGCGGCTCCTGGTTCGTCGAGCAGCTCACCGACCGCATCGAGGCCGACGCCGAGAAGATCTTCGAGCAGATCAAGGAGCGCGGGCTGCGCGCCCACCCGAACGGGCAGCACCCGATCGGCCCGATCACCTCGGGCATCCTGCGGGGCATCGAGGACGGCTGGTTCACCGGGGAGATCGCCGAGTCGGCCTTCCAGTACCAGCGCTCGGTGGAGAAGGGCGACAAGCGGGTCGTGGGCGTCAACGTGCACCACGGCTCGGTCACCGGGGACCTGGAGATCCTGCGGGTCAGCCACGAGGTGGAGCGCGTACAGGTCCGCGAGCTCGCGGAGCGCAAGGCCGGCCGGGACGACACGAAGGTGAAGTCGGCGCTGGACGCCATGCTGGCCGCCGCCCGCGACGGATCGAACATGATCCCCGCCATGCTGGACGCGGTGCGCGCCGAGGCCACGATGGGCGAGATCTGCAACCTGCTGCGGGACGAGTGGGGCACCTACACGGAGCCGCCGGGGTTCTGAGGGCCCCTGGGCCTAAGGTGGCGGCCATGACCGGCCGCCGCCTTCCCGTCCCCGTGTACGGGGTGAGTGCCCGCGTGCTCATGCAGACCGGCTGCGGGCCGTACGCGTACATCGCCGCCGATTTCGAGCCGCCCGGCCGGGACGGGCTGACGGAGGTCCTGAACGCCGTGCCGGCGGAGCGTCGGTTGCCCGAGGTGTACGTGTCCTGCGTGCGGGCGGGCATCGTGCGCGGCCTGGACGGCGTGGCGGCTTCGGTGCTGCTCACCGACGCCCGAGTCCACGAGGTGGACTCCTCGGAGTACGGCTACCGGCTCGCCGGGCTCGAAGCGGGCCGGGCGGCCCTGGTGGGCTCAGGGCTGCTGCCGCCGGAGGAGGCCGACAGCCTGCGCTGGGCCGACTGGCCGGGGCGGCCGAGGCCCTGGCCGGGCCACAATCCGCGCTCGGAGGCGCTGATCGCCTCGGCGCCGGCCTGGTGCGAGGACTTCCTGCCCCTGTCGGACGGCGGCCGGCCCGCGGTGATCACACCGCCGGTGCGGGGCCGGAAGGGCCGGCGGCGGAACCCTGGAGGCCGTACATGAGCAGGGACGTGAAGGTGGCCACCCACAGCTCGTCCACCGGCTCTGAGCTGACCAGCGCACGGTGGACCACCGTGCCCGCGATCACGTCGAAGATCAGGTCCGTGGTGTGGGCGGCGAGGGACTCGTCCGCCTCGTAGGGCAGTTCGCCCCGGGCCTGCGCCCGTTCGCGCCCCAGTACGACGAGACGTTTCTGCCGGTCCACGATCGCCGACCGGATCCGGTCCCGCAGGGCCTCGTCCCGGGTGGACTCGGCGACGACCGCCATCAGGGCGGTACGGGCCTCCGGGCGCCGCAGCAGCGCCGCGAACTGGAGCACCACGTACTCGATGTCGGCTTCGAGCGAGCCCCGGTCGGGGAGTTCGAGGGAATCGAAGAGCTCCGCGACCGCGTCCACGACCAGTTCGCTCTTGCCCGACCAGCGCCGGTAGAGGGTGGTCTTCGCGACCCCGGCCCGCACCGAGACGTCCCCCATCGTCAGCTTCGACCAGCCCAGCTCCACCAGCGCGTCCCGGGTCGCGGCGAGGATCGCAGCGTCGGCCGCGGCACTGCGCGGGCGGCCGGTGCGGCCGGGCGGGCAGGAGGTGTCCGAGCTGGGGTTGCGCATGGCCGAGACCATACCCGCCGGTAGCAGAGGCGATCCGCCCCCCGGGGGTGTGGTTCAGATCACGAGGCGCGGGCGGGCGGGGGGAGTTACGCTACGACTCGTAGCGTAAGAGCGGCAACCACGCGAAGAGCTACCGGCGCCAGGTGGGGACCCGGCGCCACAACAGGGCAGTAGAGCAGCACGACAGGGCTCATCAGCACGACAGGTACCGCGATCGGTTCGTTTCGGCCGATCTTTTTCGTCGGCGCGCGCACTCGGGGGAGGATGTACGCATGCAGCCCAGAAACATGTCCATGAGCGGCGTCGTCGACCTCGCCGCGGTGAAGGCGGCCGGCGAAGCCAAGGCCAAGGCCGAGCAGGCCCGCGCCGACGCGGCCCGGAAGGCCGCTCAGGGCGGTGCGCCCGCGCCCGCCGGGGCCGTTCCGCCGTCCGCGCTCGTCTTCGACACCGACGAGACCCGCTTCGAGAGCCACGTCGTCCCGCTCTCGGGCGAGGTTCCGGTCATCCTCGACTTCCGCGCCGAGGGCTTCGAGCAGGGGCAGGAGCTGAGCCTGCTGCTGGAGCGGCTCACCATCGAGGCGAACGGCCGCCTCGCGCTGGCCGCGCTCGACGTCGCGGCCAACCAGAACCTGATCCGCGAGTTCCGCATCCAGGCCCTTCCGGCCGTCTTCGCCGTGGTCGCCGGTCAGGCGATGCCGCTGTTCCAGGACTTCGCGTCCGAGGGCGAGGTCCGCGGGGTCCTGGCACAGCTGGTCCAGATCGCCGAGGAGCGCTTCGGGGTCGTCGGCGTCGCGGTGGACCCCGCCGCCGAGGGCGCCGCAGCCCCCGGGACGGGCGCCGTGGAGGCCGAGGAGCCGGCCGGCCCGTACGACGCACTGCTCGACGAGGCGATCGAGGCGCTGGACGCCGACGACCTGGACGGGGCGGTGCGCGCCTACAAGAACGTACTCGCGGCCGATCCGTCCAACACCGACGCCAAGCTGGGCCTCGCCCAGGCCGAGCTGTTCGTCCGGGTCAAGGACATGAACCCGCAGGCGGTGCGCGCCGCGGCGGCCGAGAACCCGCGCGACCCGGCGGCCCAGATCGCCGCGGCCGACCTGGATCTGGCCGGCGGTCACGTGGCGGACGCCTTCGGGCGGCTGGTGGACACCGTGAAGGTGACGTTCGGTGAGGATCGCGACGCGGTGCGCGTGCGCCTGCTGGAGATGTTCGAAGTGGTCGGGCCGGACAACCCGCTCGTCACCTCGGCCCGTACGGCGCTGGCGAGGGTGCTCTTCTAGCCGGCACGGCACCCGCATGCCACCGACATGCCATCGCTACAGCACCGGCACAGCACCCGCACGCAACCGGTGATTTGTTGACACAGAGATAAACAGCGGCCGCGCTTTGCCAAAACTTGGCAATCGCGGCCGCTGTTACTCGCAGTAAATCGAACCCCGTGAACTGTCCGGTGTGTTCACTCTTCCCCCGGTCTGTCGTGGCCCTTGGTGACACCCTGTGTTGCTGCCCGGCGGGGGTGGGACTCCCTCAGGTTATCTGGCCGTTACCCGCCAGTAACGAACCCCCTTGTGCCCCGGCCGTGAATGGACCACGATCGGCGACGCTCGGTCCTTCCCGCAGAGCCGCTCATCCGGAGCCGCGGTGGAGGGTCCCCACCGGGCCGGCCGGTGGCAGTGGCACCGGCCGTGGGACAGGGGGGTCTCCGTCACACGGCGGGGCCTGTCCCCCCAGGTTGCGCGAACGCGTGGCCAAGTGGTTGTCGCTCGGGGGTGAACGCCGGTGTACGGACGCGGCATTGCCGCGGCTCGGCCGCTCGCGCTCCTTCCCGAGGACGTAGCACTTCTCCCATCCCAGGACGGGCACCGCCCGGACCGGAGATGTACGTCCGAGAAGGAGGAACGAACATGATTTCCCAGATTCGTGGCGGGACCAGATGGAAGCGCTTCGCGCTCGTCATGGTGCCGAGCATCGCTGCCACGGCGGCGGTCGGAGTGGGTCTGGCGCAGGGTGCCCTCGCGGCGTCCTTCAGCGTCTCGGGCCAGGACTTCAAGGTCAGTGCCGACTCTCTCGTCGGTACCGACATGATCCAGTACGGCAGCGTGGCCCAGGGCGCGACCCTGGAGTCGGACAAGAAGTCCTACCACCCGGTGATCATCTCTGGCTTCAAGGAAGCCAAGATCACCAACATGTGCCAGTCGCTGGTCACGAAGACCCCGCTCGGCAACATCACCATGCAGCTGAAGACGGGCCACAAGGGCTCGCCCGCCGTTGCGAAGAACATCTACCTCGACGTCGCCGAGCTCGACGCGGACGCCGTCCTGGGCGACCTCGACATCGGTGTCGCGGCTGGTGACGGCTCGCACACCACCAAGCCGAAGGAGGGCACGCTGGCGGACGGTGCCCTGTTCTCGCAGCGCGCCAAGACGGCCACGCTGACGAAGGTGCGCCAGAAGGCGTGGGCGACGACGGCGGGTACCTTCACCCTGCCCGACCTCAACCTGCGCCTGTACGGCGGCGACAAGCCGTGCTACCAGGACGAGAAGTAGTCCGTCCGGACTCCTGACCGGACGGGCCGGGGGCGACGGCCACCGTCGTCGTCGGCCCGTCCGGGCTCCACATCGTTCTCCGTACCACCCGTTTTCAGGGAGCTGTTGTCCATGAACCCCCAGGCCCCGGTTTACGTGCGCGCCGAAGACGACGCCTGGCTCACGGTGGCGTACTACCACTTCCACGCCTGGAGCGGTCGCCGCCCCTTCTGGGCCGGTCTGGTCACCCTCCTCGGTGGCCTTCCGATCGGCTACATCCCGTACGCGGACGTCCGCCTCGGCAACGTCACCTTCGCGATGGCGACGACGGCCGGCGCCGGCTCACTGATCATCGGCGTCCTGCTGGTCACCCTGGGCCTTGCGCTCTGGTTCCAGCAGGGCGTCCGGATCTTCGCCGGAGTCGCCGCGATCCTGCTGGCGCTGGTGTCCCTGCCGGTGTCGAACCTCGGTGGCTTCGGCGTCGGGTTCACCCTCGCGCTGGTCGGCGGCGGCCTCGCGCTGGCCTGGGTGCCGGGCGGGCCGGCCGAGGCCGTGCAGGCACAGGCCGTGGACCTCGGCAAGGACGCGGGGGGTTCGCTGCCGCAGGAGACGCAGCAGATGGTCCCCCAGGCCTTCCCGGGACAGCGCGAAACGGAAACGACCGCATATGCGAGCGAGACGACTGCCCACGCCGATGGCGGGAGGAACAGTGCGGGGTGACGAAACGCAACGGGGCGAGGCTCCGGGTGCGGGGTCCCGTGAGAGGACGGGCCCGCGCCACGCGGCGCCCAGGAAGTCGCTGCTGACGAAGATCCAGATACCCGTCGGCAAGACGATGGCGCTGGCCGCCATGCCGACCGCGGTCTTCGTCGGCATGAGCATGGCGCCGAAGCTGGCCGTGGCCGACGACAAGGACATCCCCTTCGCGCCCGGACCGTGCGTGACGCGGTCCGACGAGCCCGCGGAGTCGCCCTCCCCGTCGGCGTCGAAGAAGCCTTCCAAGACCCCGTCCAAGACTCCGCGGACGACGCCCTCACCGGGCAAGTCGCCCACGGCGGTGCCTTCGCCGAGCGCGAGCCCGTCGGCGTCGAAGGCCGTCGAGCAGCCCGGCCTCATGCCGGCGGCGGTCGCCCCGGCCAAGGTGGCGAACCCGCTGGACCCGCTCGGCGTCGGCGCCGCGATCGAGGGCCTGGTCGACGAGCTCGGCAAGCCCCTCACGGGCGCCCCGGCAGCGCCGACCCCGACCCCGACCGCCACGGCGACCGCGGCGTCCGCGCCCACTGCGGACCCGACCGCGGCCGCGATCCGTGATGCCGCGAAGACGGCCGGCGTCTCGGTCTCGGAGCTCTCCGAGGAGGTCAAGGGCACCAAGGTCACCCCGAAGGACGAGACGGGCGAGGCGAAGCCGAAGCCGAAGCCGAAGCCGGAAACGGCCACGGAGGGCTCGAAGGGCAAGGACGGGAAGGAACCCTTCCCCTGCCCGACCTACGACGCCAAGGCCCTGGCCGACGCCGAAATGGAGCAGGGCATCCCGCTGCTCCCGGACGAGCCCTGGTACCTGGACAGCTCGCTGCTGACCCTCTACGGCCTCGACTACGAGGGCATCGTCGAGGTGAAGACGGCGGGCGGCAAGACCAAGACCGTCCTGAAGTTCACCGCGGACTCGCTGGACATCAAGGACCTCTACCAGACGGTCGGCAAGGGCAAGCACGTCGCCCACCTGAAGTCCCGCCCGGGGTCCACCTCGAAGATCCGCGGGGCCAAGGTGACGATGTACACCGAGAGCCTCAAGGGCAACCTCTTCGGAATCATCCCGATCGAGTTCACCCCGAAGAGCCCGCCGCCCCTGAACGTCCCCTTCGCGTTCTTCACGAACGTGAAGGTCGTCCAGGCCGGCCAGTTCGGCGGCACCCTGACCGTCCCGGGCCTCAAGAACTACATCGGCCCGGAGGAGTAGACGCGTACGGTCTCGCGCGGCCGCACGCACCGAGGGCGGCACCCCGGATCCTCATCGGATCGGGGTGCCGCCCTCGGTCTCTGTGCGGCAGAGGCTGTACCGGTGGAGCGACGGTGCGGCGGTGCGACGTCAGTCGCGGGAACCGCTGCCCAGGTGGTGGACCCGGACCATGTTGGTCGTGCCGGGGACGCCGGGGGGCGAGCCGGCGGTGATGATCATGGTGTCGCCCTTGTTGTACCGCTGGAGCTTGAGCATCTCCACGTCCACCAGGTCGACCATGGCGTCGGTGTTGTCCACGTGCGGGACGACGTAGGAATCGACGCCCCAGCTCAGCGTGAGCTGGTTGCGGGTGCCCTCGTCGGTGGTGAAGGCGAGGATCGGCTGGTTCGCGCGGTAGCGCGACAGGCGGCGGGCGGTGTCACCGGAGTGGGTGAAGGCGACCAGGGCCTTGCCGTCCAGGAAGTCCGCGATCTCGCAGGCCGCGCGGGCGACGGAGCCGCCCTGGGTACGGGGCTTCTTGCCCGGGACCAGCGGCTGCAGGCCCTTGGACAGCAGCTCCTCCTCGGCCGCCTCGACGATCTTCGACATCGTCTTGACGGTCTCGATCGGGTAGGCGCCGACCGAGGACTCGGCGGACAGCATGACCGCGTCCGCGCCGTCGAGGATCGCGTTGGCGACGTCGGAGGCCTCCGCGCGCGTCGGGCGCGAGTTGGTGATCATCGACTCCATCATCTGGGTCGCGACGATCACCGGCTTGGCGTTGCGGCGGCACATCTCCACGAGGCGCTTCTGCACCATCGGGACCTTCTCGAGCGGGTACTCGACGGCGAGGTCGCCACGGGCGACCATGACCGCGTCGAAGGCCGCGACGACGCCCTCCATGTTGGCGACGGCCTGGGGCTTCTCGACCTTGGCGATGACGGGGACCCGGCGGCCCTCCTCGTCCATGACCTTGTGGACGTCCTTGACGTCGTTGGCGTCACGCACGAAGGACAGGGCGACCATGTCGCAGCCCATCCGCAGGGCGAAGCGGAGGTCGTCGACGTCCTTCTCCGACAGGGCGGGGACGTTGACGGCGGCACCCGGCAGGTTGATGCCCTTGTGGTCCGAGATGACACCGCCCTCGATGACGATGGTCTTGACCCGGGGGCCCTCGACCTCGGTCACCCGGAGCTCGACGTTGCCGTCGTTGATCAGGACCTGGTCGCCCTTGGAGACGTCGCCCGGCAGACCCTTGTAGGTCGTGCCGCAGATGGACTTGTCGCCCGGGACGTCCTCGGTGGTGATGGTGAACTCGTCACCGCGGACGAGCTCGACGGGACCCTCGGCGAAGGTCTCCAGGCGGATCTTCGGGCCCTGGAGGTCGGCGAGGACGCCGACGGCACGCCCGGTGTCCTCGGAGACCTTCCGGACGCGGTCGTACCGCTCCTGGTGTTCTGCCTGGGAGCCGTGGCTGAAGTTGAATCGGGCCACGTTCATACCGGCCTCTACGAGAGCTTTCAGCTGCTCGTAAGAGTCGACGGCGGGGCCCAGCGTGCAGACGATTTTGGAACGGCGCATGGAGCGGATCCTATCGGTTTGTTTCGTAGCGGAATATTCCGTCTGGCGGAAAGTCCAAAGTGACTACCCGGTAACCAGCGCGTACGTCTGGCTGGCGATCTCCAGTTCCTCGTCCGTCGGGACCACGGCCACGGCCACCCGTGCGTACTCCGCGGACACCAGGCGCGGCTCGGAGGACCGTACCGAGTTCGCCTCCAGGTCGAGCGCCAGGCCCAGTTCGGCCAGACCGGCCAGGGTCATCTCCCGGATGTCGGAGGAGTTCTCGCCCACGCCCGCCGTGAAGGCCACCGCGTCCACCCGGCCGAGGACCGCCGAGTAGGCGCCGATGTATTTCTTCAGACGGTGGACGTACGAGGCCAGCGCCAGGCGGGCCGAGGCGTCGCCCTCCGCCGCCCTCCGCTGCACCTCGCGCATGTCGTTGTCGCCGCACAGACCCAGCAGACCGCTCTTCTTGTTGAGCAGCGAGTCGATCTCGTCGATGGACATGCCCCCGACGCGCGCCAGGTGGAAGACGACCGCCGGGTCCAGATCGCCCGAACGGGTACCCATGACCAGGCCCTCCAGCGGGGTCAGCCCCATGGAGGTCTCCACGCACACGCCGCCGTGCACGGCCGAGGCCGAGGCGCCGTTGCCCAGGTGGAGCACGATCACGTTCACGTCCTCCTCGGCCTTGCCGAGGAGCTCGGCCGTGGCCCGTGCGACGTAGGCGTGCGAGGTGCCGTGGAAGCCGTACCGCCGGATGGAGTACTTGTCGGCCGTCGCGGCGTCGATCGCGTACCGCGCCACGTGCTCCGGCATGGTCGAGTGGAAGGCCGTGTCGAAGACGGCGACCTGCGGCAGGTCGGGGCGCAGCTCCCGCGCCACCTCGATGCCGGTCACGTTCGCCGGGTTGTGCAGCGGGGCGAGCGGGATCAGGGCGCGGATCTCGGCCAGGACCGCGTCGTCGATCAGCGTCGGGTGCGTGAACTTGGTCCCGCCGTGCACCACCCGGTGGCCCACGGCGGCCAGCTCGGGCGAGTCCAGGCCCAGCCCGTCCGCGGCGAGCTCGGCCGCCACGGCCCGCAGCGCCGCCCCGTGGTCGGCGATCGGACCGGTCGTCCCGCGCTTGCCGCCCGCGGCACCGGGGCCGGTCAACGGCTCGTGCACGAGCCGGGAGGTCTCCTCGCCGATGCGCTCCACCAGGCCGACCGCCAGGCGGGAGGAGTCCGCCATGTCGAGCAGCTGGTACTTCACCGACGAGGAGCCGGAGTTGAGGACGAGTACGCGCGATGCGGTCACGATGAGGGTCTTTCCTTTGCGACGGGGTCTCGGTGGGGTCTCGGTGGGGGAGGGCTCAGCCGGCCACGGGCTCAGCCGGCCACGGGCTGGGACTGCGCCTGGATCGCGGTGATGGCCACGGTCGTGACGATGTCCTGGACCAGGGCGCCGCGCGAGAGGTCGTTGACGGGCTTGCGCAGACCCTGCAGGACCGGACCGACCGCCACGGCGCCGGCCGAGCGCTGCACGGCCTTGTACGTGTTGTTGCCGGTGTTGAGGTCGGGGAAGATCAGCACCGTCGCGCGGCCGGCCACCTCGGACTCGGGCAGCTTGGTCGCGGCGACCGAGGGCTCCACGGCGGCGTCGTACTGGATCGGCCCCTCGATCAGCAGGTCGGGGCGCTGCGCGCGGACGATCTCGGTGGCCTTGCGGACCTTGTCCACGTCCGCGCCCGAGCCGGAGGTGCCGGTGGAGTACGAGAGCATCGCGATCCGCGGCTCCAGGCCGAACGCGGCGGCGGTGGTGGCCGACTGGACGGCGATGTCGGCGAGCTGCTCGGCGTCGGGGTCCGGGTTCACGGCGCAGTCGCCGTAGGCGAGGACCCTGTCGGCCAGGCACATGAAGAAGACCGAGGAGACGATGGACGCGTCGGGCTTGGTCTTGATGATCTCGAAGGCCGGGCGGATGGTGGCGGCGGTGGAGTGCACCGAGCCGGAGACCATGCCGTCGGCGAGGCCCTCCTGGACCATCAGGGTGCCGAAGTAGTTGACGTCGGTGACCACGTCGTGGGCCAGCTCGACCGTCATGCCCTTGTGGGCGCGGGCCTTGGCGTAGTACTCGGCGAACCGTTCCCGCAGCGGGGAGGTCGCCGGGTCGATGAGCTGGGCGGCCGAGATGTCGACGCCCAGGTCGGCGGCCTTCTTCAGGATCGCCTGCTCCTCGCCCAGCAGGGTGAGGTCGCAGACCCCGCGGCGCAGCACCACGTCCGCGGCGCGCAGCACGCGCTCCTCGGCGCCCTCGGGGAGGACCACGCGGCGGCGCTCGGCGCGGGCCTGCTCCAGCAGCTGGTTCTCGAACATCATCGGCGTGACCCGCTCGGAGCGGGCCACCGAGAGCACCTCGCGCAGCTCGGCGGTGTCCACGTGGCGTTCGAACAGGCCGAGCGCGGTCTCCAGCTTGCGCGGGGTCGCGGAGTTCAGCCGGCTCTGCAGTGAGAAGAGTTCGGCGGCCGTCGGGAAGCTGTTGCCCGCCACCGACACCACCGGGGTGCCCGGGGCCAGCTTGGAGGCCAGCGTCAGGATGTCCTTGCCCGGGCGCTCGTTCAGCGTCAGCAGCACACCGGCGATCGGCGGGGTGCCGGAGGTGTGCGCCGCGAGGGCGCCGATGACCAGGTCGGAGCGGTCCCCGGGGGTGACGACCAGGCAGCCGGGGGTCAGGGCGTTCAGGAAGTTCGGCAGCATGGCCCCGCCGAAGACGAAGTCCACGGCGTCGCGGGCCAGTCCGGCCTCGTCGCCGAGGAGGACCTCGCCGCCCAGCGCCCGGGTGATCTGGGCGACCGTCGGGGCGGACAGGTGCTTGTCGTCCGGCAGGACGTAGCAGGGCACGGGGAGCCTGGCGGCCAGGCGCTCGGCTATCACCTCGCGGTCCTCGGCGGCCACCCGGTTCACGACCATCGCGCCGACGTGGCAGCCCAGGGCCTCGTACGCGCGGTAGGCGTTGCGGGCCTCGGCGCGCACGGCCTCGGCCGGGTGCTTGGTGCCGCCCACGACGGGGATGACCAGCGCGCCCAGCTCGTTGGCGAGGCGGGCGTTGAGCGCCAGCTCGTCCGGGAGGTTGGTGTCGGCGTAGTCGGTGCCGAGGACCAGCATGACCTCGTAGTCGCGCGCCACCTCGTGGTAGCGGCCGACGAGCTGGGAGACCAGTTCGTCGGTGCCCTTCTCGGCCAGGATGGCGGAGGCCTCGTGGTACTCCATGCCGTAGGCCGTCGCGGCGTCCTGGTCGATCCGGTACCGGCCCTTGAGCAGGTCGAAGAGCCGGTCGGGCCCGTCGTGCAGCAGGGGGCGGTACACGCCCACCCGGCCGGTCTGGCGGGTCAGGAGCTCCATGATGCCCAGCTCGACGACCTGGCGGCCGTCCCCCCGCTCGATACCCGTCACGTACACGCTGCGCGTCACGCGTGCTCTCCGTCCCAATTCGTGTCGGTTGTCCCAGTAAATATGGGCTTGACCTCTTGACAATACCCCTGCGATTCCTTAGGGCGCCCGCCGGGCGAAGGGCCTGCAGGAGGGGGCCGAAAGGCCCTACGGGCCCTGTGCGGGCGGCACGCCACGGAGCGCGCGCCACCCGGACCCCGTGGAACAATCGGACAGGCTTCACCAATACGCCCTTCATACGGGCACCTCATACGGCATCTCATATGTACGGTCGGCCGGACGCCCGCACGCGAACGGCCAGGTACGACCAGGAGCAGGAGACACAGCACGATGCGTATCGGAGTTCTCACCGCAGGCGGCGACTGTCCGGGCCTGAACGCTGTCATCCGGTCGGTCGTACACCGTGCCGTGGTCGGGCACGGAGACGAGGTCATCGGCTTCGAGGACGGCTTCAAGGGCCTCCTCGACGGCAACTTCCGCCCCCTCGACATCAACGCGGTCAGCGGCATCCTCGCCCGCGGCGGCACGATCCTCGGATCGGCCCGCATGGAGCGCGCCCGCCTCCACGAAGCGGCCGAGAACGCCGCCGAACTGGCCAAGCGCTACGGCATCGACGCCCTGATCCCGATCGGCGGCGAGGGCACCCTGACGGCTGCCCGGATGCTGTCGGACGCCGGCATGCCGGTCGTCGGCGTACCGAAGACCATCGACAACGACATCTCCTCCACCGACCGCACCTTCGGCTTCGACACCGCCGTCATGGTCGCCACGGAGGCCATCGACCGCCTCAAGACCACCGCCGAATCGCACCAGCGCGTCATGGTCGTCGAGGTCATGGGCCGGCACGCGGGCTGGATCGCCCTGGAGTCCGGCATGGCCGGCGGCGCCCACGGCATCTGCCTGCCGGAGCGGCCCTTCGAGGTGGAGGCCCTGGTCAAGATGGTGGAGGAACGATTCGCCCGCGGTAAGAAGTTCGCCGTCATCTGCGTGGCCGAAGGCGCGCACCCGGCCGAGGGCTCCATGCCGTACGAGAAGGGCGCGATCGACCAGTACGGCCACGAGCGCTTCGCCGGCATCGGCAACCGCCTCGCCGTCGAGCTGGAGCACCGCCTCGGCAAGGAAGCCCGCCCGGTCATCCTCGGCCACGTCCAGCGCGGCGGCACCCCCACCGCCTACGACCGCGTCCTCGCGACCCGCTTCGGCTGGCACGCGGTCGAGGGCGTCCACCGCGGTGCATTCGGCAACATGACCGCCCTGCGCGGCACCGACATCGTCATGGCCCCGCTGGCCGAGGCCGTCACCGAGCTGAAGACCGTCCCCGAGGGCCGCATGTACGAGGCCGAGTCCGTCTTCTGACCGTCCCGGCCGGGACCTCCGTCCCCGATCCGGCCGCCGAAGGGCCCCACTTTCGCAGGGGCGGGGCCGGCGCCGACCGGCCCCCCGGGGCGGGACCGCCGCCCCGACTTCGCGCGCCGAAAGGCCCCGACCGCGTCCCCGTGGGGACGCGGTCGGGGCCTTTCCCGTACGGAGCCCGCGGGCGGGATGTGTCCTACGACGCACCCCCCGCGAGGTACCAGAACCGCTCCACGATGCCGCCCAGGTACTCACGACCCGAGTCGCCGCTGCCGGCATCGCCCTGCCCGCCGCCCCAGCTCAGGGTCGCCACCATCCGCGACTGGTACTCGCCGTGCAACTGCTCCAGCACCCGCTCCAGGTGCCCCTTGGGCACCGGAAGCAGCTTGGCCAGCGGCTTCACGTACGCCTGCCAGCGCGTGGTCACCGCGCTGCGCAGCAGCTCGGCCAGCTCCTCGTGCTTGCCGGTCGCCGTCACGAACTGGGCCAGCGTCAGCCCCAGAGCCGTCGCCAGTGCGGCGGACTGCCGCTCGTTGCCCTTCCAGCGGCCGGAGTCCTCCATCTTCTGGTACGCACCCGCCTCCACCCCGCAGCGGCGGGCCAGGTCCTCGGCGGCCAGGCCCCGGGCGATGCGGTGCTCCCGCAGGGTGACGGGCTCGGCGAGCAGCTCGCCGGGGGAACACCAGAGCACGCCGGCCAGAGCGGTGAGCTCGGGGGAGGTGGGCGCTATCTCGCCACGCTCCCACGCCATCACGGTCTCGGGAGTGACGAGCAGTCCGTACTGGGCGCGCAGGCCATAGGCGACATGACCGGGAGCCATGCCCAGGGCAGCGCGGAGACGACGCGCGGCGGGGGCATTGAAAGGGGGGCTGGAGTGCACATGGCACACCGTAGGAGTGGCCGAGGCGCGGCGACTACAGACCAATCAAACAAGCCCATACCTCGTAGGAACGTCCTATGAAGTAAAGGGCTTTGGTCCGATTTCCCTGTGACTGTCCGGTAATCGGGGCGATCTGTGATCCACTTCCCAGCGTACGTTTCCGGCCGCCGCGGCGATAGCCCCGTGCACGATCCCCTCACGGGATCTCCTTGCTTCCGGCGAGCCCGATCGACCGCCCCGGCGACGTGCGCGAGCGGGTCGCGAGTCGAGCGGGCGGATCGACGCGGACACCGGCCCCGCCGCGGTCGTGCGCCACGGGGCGCCGTCCGTGCCGACCCGGTTCGTCCTGTCGCGGCGCAGCCCCCTCCAGCAACTGGCCGGAGCCCGCGCCGGGCGCGGGCTCCGACCAGGAGCCGGCAGGGGTGCTACCCCCGCGCCATCGGCCTGAGCCAGAGCGTGGCCAGGGGCGGGACGGTCAGGCGCAGGCTGGCCGGCCTGCCCTGCGCGGGCACCGGCTCGGGGCGCAGCGGCTGGGCGTGGTGGATGCCGCTGCCGCCGTAGGCCTCCAGGTCGGTGTTCAGCACCTCCTGCCACAGCGGGACCTCCTCCGGGACACCGATCCGGTACCCGTGCCGGACCACCGGCGAGAAGTTCGAGACGCACAGCAGCTGCGAGCCGTCCTGCGCGAAGCGGAGGAAGGCGAAGACGTTGTCCTCCGCCGCGTCCGCCTCCACCCAGGCGAAGCCCTCCGGCACCGTGTCCCGCTCCCACAGGGCCGGAGCCGCCCGGTAGGTGCGGTTCAGCTCGCCCACGAGGCTGCGTACGCCCCGGTGGTCACCGGCCGCCGCGTACGAGGAGTCCAGCAGCCACCAGTCCGGGCCGTACCTCTCCGACCACTCCGAACCCTGCGCGAACTCCTGCCCCATGAAGAGCAACTGCTTGCCCGGGTGGGCCCACATGAAGCCCAGGTACGCGCGGTGCGCCGCCCGCTGCTGCCACCAGTCGCCGGGCATCTTCGACACCAGCGAGCCCTTGCCGTGCACCACCTCGTCGTGCGAGATCGGCAGCACGTAGTTCTCGCTGAACGCGTAGATCATCCCGAAGGTCATGTCGTGGTGGTGGTACTTGCGGTGCACCGACTCCTTCGAGGCGTAGCGCAGGGTGTCGTGCATCCAGCCCATGTTCCACTTGAGGCCGAAGCCGAGCCCGCCCCCGTCGGTGGGCCGGGTGACGCCCGGCCAGGCCGTGGACTCCTCGGCGATCGTCACCACGCCGGGGCAGCGCCGGTAGACGGTGGCGTTCATCTCCTGGAGGAACGCCACCGCGTCCAGGTTCTCCCGGCCGCCGTGCTCGTTCGGCGTCCACTCGCCCTCGTTGCGCGAGTAGTCGAGGTAGAGCATCGAGGCCACCGCGTCCACGCGCAGCCCGTCCACGTGGAACTCCTGGCACCAGTACACGGCGTTGGCCACGAGGAAGTTGCGGACCTCCCGGCGCCCGTAGTCGAACTCCAGCGTCCCCCAGTCCGGGTGCGCGGCCCGCTGCGGGTCGTGGTGCTCGTACAGCGGCCGCCCGTCGAACTCGGCAAGCGCCCAGTCGTCGCGCGGGAAGTGCGCCGGCACCCAGTCGACGATCACCCCGATCCCGGCCCGGTGCAGCGAGTCCACCAGGAAGCGGAAGTCGTCCGGGGTGCCCATCCGGGAGGTCGGCGCGTAGAAGCCCGTGACCTGATAGCCCCAGGAGCCGCCGAAGGGGTGCTCGGCGACCGGCATCAGCTCCACGTGCGTGAAGCCGAGCTCCGTCACGTACGCCGGGAGCTGCTCGGCCAGCTGTCGGTAGGACAGTCCGGGCCGCCAGGACGCCAGGTGCAGCTCGTAGACGGAGAAGGGGGCCTGGTGCGGCGGGCGCTCCGCGCGCTTCGCCATCCACCCGGCGTCCTGCCAGACGTAGGAGGAGGCCGTCACCACCGAGGCGTTGGCCGGAGGGACCTCGGTGTGCTTCGCCATCGGGTCGGCGCGCAGGGTGTGCGAGCCGTCCGGGCGGGTGATGTCGTACTTGTACAGGGCGCCCTCGCCGACGCCGGGCAGGAACAGCTCCCACACCCCGGTCGCCCCGAGCGAACGCATCGGGTAGGCGACCGGGTCCCAGTACGAGAAGTCCCCGCTGACCCGCACCCCCTGCGCGTTCGGCGCCCACACCGTGAACCGGGTGCCCGCCACGCCCTGGTGCTCCATCGGCTCCGAGCCGAGCGCCTTCCACAGCTCCTCGTGCCGGCCCTCGCCGATCAGGTGCAGGTCGAGATCGCCGAGCGCGGGCAGGAACCGGTAGGGGTCGTGGACCTCGACCTCGTCGCCGTCGTACGTCACCAGCAGCCGGTAGTCCGGCACCCCGGTCAGCGGCAGCAGGCCGGAGAACAGCCCGTCGCCCTCGTCGAGGAGCTCGGCCCGCAGCCCCTTGGCGACGACGGTGACGGCCTTGGCGTACGGACGCAGCACCCGGAAGGACACCCCGCCCCGCTGGGTACGGGCTCCGAGCACCGCGTGCGGATCGTGGTGGCGGCCCTCCAGCAGCCGGGCCCTTTCCTCCGCGCCCAGCGCCGCCACCGGCCGCACCCCGCGCGGCGGGGCGGCCCGCCGGGCCCGGGGGGCCCGGGCCTTCTTGGTGGGCTCGGGGGCGGGATCGGCGGTCTTGGTTTCGTCGCGGACGGTCGGTGACGGCTGTCGTGCGGCGCTCACGCGAGCGGCCTCCTCGGGGGCTTCGGGTGGGGTGTGGGGTGGGGTGGGGTGGATCCGGGGACGGGGGGACGCGTGCGGTGGGCGCCGGGACGCTGCGGCTCCGACAGGCGCCGGATCGCCGCCATCGGCACGTGCAGCCAGTCGGGCCGGTGCCGGGACTCGTAGCGGGCCTCGTACACCGCCTTGTCGGTCTCGTAGGCGCGCAGGAGTACGGGGTCCTCGCGCGGGTCCCTGCCGGTCGTGCGGGCGTAGCCCTCACAGAAGGCGGCCCGGCAGTCGTCCGCCCACGCGGGGGCGAACGGCCGGTGCGAGCGGGCCGCGTAGTCGAAGGAGCGCAGTATCCCGGCGATGTCCCGGACCGCCGGTTCGGGGCGGCGCCGGTCGGCCAGCGGCCTGGCCGGCTCGCCCTCGAAGTCGATCAGCGCCCAGCTGCCGTCGGCGGTGCGCAGGGTCTGCCCCAGGTGCAGGTCCCCGTGGATCCGCTGGGCGGCCACCCCGGCCCCGCGGGAGGCGGCCAGCGCGTCGAAGGCCCCGCGCAGTCCCGCCTCGTAGGGGCGCAGGGCCGCTACCTCGCGGGCGGTGGCGGCGAGCCGGGCCGTCATCCCGGCGGCCAGCCGGGCGGTCTGCTCGGGGCCCAGCGCGATGGTGGGCAGGGCCCCGGCCAGCGCGCTGTGCACCTCGGCGGTGGCCCGGCCCAGTGCGTGCGCCTCTGCGGTGAAGTCGGCGCCGGTGCGCAGCCGGTGCAGCGCGAGCTGCCAGCCGTCGTCGGAGCCGCGCAGGTACGGCTGGAGCACGCCGAGGGTCAGCGGTTCGGAGCCGGGCAGCTCGGCCTCGTACCAGGCGACCGGCGCGGGCACCCGGGCGCAGCCGGCCGCGGCCAGGGCCCGGGGCAGCTCCAGGTCGGGGTTGACCCCGGGGCCGACTCGTCTGAAGATCTTCAGGATGTGCGAATCCCCGTAGATCATCGAGGAGTTGGTCTGTTCCCCGGACAGCGGCCGGGGGGTGGGTGCCTCGGGGATCACGGCGGCCGGATCCCGGTGGAAGCGCAGCGGGCCCAGGGTGCCGGGGGAGCGCAGCCGCTCCAGCAGCAGCGAGGCGAGCCGCGGATCGCCCAGCCCCTCGTAGACCGACTGCCCGGCGTACGGGCCCTGCTCGGCGCGGCCGATCAGCGCCGGCGCGAGGGCCGGTGGCAGCGGGCTCGGGCGGATGCCGAGCAGGAGCTGGTAGCAGTCCCCGTCCACGTCCAGCAGCAGGTGCAGCAGGCCGGGCGAGGCCTCGGGCGGCAGCAGTTCGGCCGCCGAGATGGTCCTGAGCCGTCCGATGGCGCGGCCCTTGCCCGCGAACCAGCGCTGGGCGGGCAGCCAGGCCCGCAGCATCGGCTCCAGTGGGCCGAGCCCGATTCCGAGCCCCAGTCCGGTGGCCCGGTCGGCGGTGAGCCGATCCCGGGCGGATGCAGCCTCCGACATGGCGTCGCGTCCTTTCCCCGGGCCGTCAAAGAATGCGCATTGTGTCCCGGATTACGCTGGTTGCTTCTCCGGTGTGCGAGTGTCGGGTCAGGATGGTCCGTACAGGGGCGGGCGGTTGACCCATTCGCCGCGCCCGCCCCGGGCCGGCCGCTACTCCGAGCGCAGGCGGAACCAGTAGAAGCCGTGGCCCGCCAGGGTCAGCAGGTACGGCCATTCGCCGATCGGCGGGAAGCGGACGTCGCCGGTGAGTTCCACCGGGACGCGCCCGTTGAACGACCGCAGGTCCAGCTCGGTGGGCTGCGCGAAGCGCGAGAAGTTGTGCACGCACAGCACCAGGTCGTCCCCGTATTCACGGAGGAAGGCGAGCACCGCCGGGTTGGTCGAGGGCAGTTCGGTGTACGAACCGAGTCCGAAGGCCGGGTTGGCCTTGCGGACCTCGATCATCCGGCGGGTCCAGTGCAGCAGCGAAGACGGTGAGGCCATCGCCGCTTCGACATTGGTCACCTGGTACCCGTGGACCGGGTCCATGATGACCGGCAGGTTCAGCCTGCCCGGATCGCACGAGGAGAAACCGGCGTTGCGGTCCGGGGTCCACTGCATCGGGGTCCGGACGCCGTCGCGGTCGCCGAGCCAGATGTTGTCGCCCATGCCGATCTCGTCGCCGTAGTACAGCACCGGCGAACCGGGCAGCGACAGCAGCAGGGCGGTGAACAGCTCCATCTGGTTGCGGTCGTTGTCCAGCAGGGGGGCGAGGCGGCGCCGGATGCCGATGTTGGCCCGCATCCGCGGGTCCTTGGCGTACTCGGCGTACATGTAGTCGCGCTCTTCGTCCGTGACCATTTCGAGCGTGAGCTCGTCGTGGTTGCGCAGGAAGATGCCCCACTGGCAGCGGTCCGGGATCGCCGGGGTCTTCGACAGGATTTCGGAGACCGGGTAGCGGGACTCTCTTCGGACCGCCATGAAGATGCGCGGCATGACGGGGAAGTGGAAGGCCATGTGGCACTCGTCCCCGCCCTTCGCGAAGTCCCCGAAGTAGTCGACGACGTCCTCGGGCCACTGGTTGGCCTCGGCGAGCAGCACGGTGTCCGGGTAGTGCGCGTCGATCTCGGCGCGGACCGCCTTGAGGAGGGCGTGGGTGCGCGGCAGGTTCTCGCAGTTCGTGCCCTCCTCGGCGTACAGGTAGGGCACGGCGTCGAGGCGGAAGCCGTCGATGCCGAGGTCGAGCCAGAAGCGCAGCGCGGAGACGATCTCCTCGACCACGGCCGGATTCTCGTAGTTGAGGTCCGGCTGGTGGGAGAAGAACCGGTGCCAGTAGTACTGCTTGCGGACCGGGTCGTACGTCCAGTTCGAGGTCTCGGTGTCGACGAAGATGATGCGGGCGTCCTGGTACTGCTTGTCGTTGTCGGCCCACATGTAGTAGTCGCCGTAGGGCCCGTCCGGGTCCTTGCGGGACTGCTGGAACCACTCGTGCTGATCGCTCGTGTGGTTCATCACGAAGTCGATGATCACCCGCATGCCGCGGGTGTGCGCCGCGTCCACGAACTCCACGAAGTCGGCCAGGTCGCCGAATTCGGGCAGCACGGAGGTGTAGTCGGCGACGTCGTAGCCCCCGTCGCGCAGGGGCGAGGCGAAGAAGGGCGGGAGCCACAGGCAGTCGACGCCGAGCCACTGGAGGTAGTCCAGCTTGGCGGTGAGCCCCTTGAGGTCCCCCACGCCGTCGCCGTTGCTGTCGTGGAAGGACCGTACGAGGACCTCGTAGAAGACGGCCCGCTTGAACCAGTCGGGGTCGCGGTCCTTGGCGGGGGTGTCCTCGAAGGTGTCGGGGACGGGATCGTTGATCATCATGAGATGGGTGACCCTCCGGTGGGCGGGGACGGTCGCAGAGCCGCCAGAACGTGCGCGGGCGTGCGGCCCGGTTCCAGGCGCACGTAGTTGGCCCTGCCCCAGTGATAGGTCTCGCCGGTGAGCTCGTCGCGCACCGCGAGGGACCCGTGCCAGTCGAGGCCGAGTACCGGCATGTCCAACGAGACCGTCGCCTCCTGGGTGTGGTGCGGATCGAGGTTGACGACCACCAGTACGGAATTGCCTCCCGAGTGCTTCGAATAGGCGATCACCTGTTCGTTGTCGGTCGGGTGGAAATGGATGTCGCGGAGCTGCTGGAGGGCCGGGTTGCGCCGGCGCAGCCGGTTCAGGGCGGTGATCAGCGGGGCGATCGTGCGGCCCTCGCGGTCGGCGGCGGCCCAGTCGCGCGGACGCAGCTCGTACTTCTCGGAGTTCAGGTACTCCTCGCTGCCCTCCTTGACCGGGGTGTTCTCGCAGAGCTCGTAACCGGCGTAGACCCCCCAGGTCGGGGAGAGCGTGGCGGCGAGGACCGCGCGGACCTCGAAGGCGGGGCGGCCGCCGTGCTGAAGGTATGCGTGCAGGATGTCGGGGGTGTTGACGAAGAAATTCGGTCGCATGACGGAGGCGGAGCGGGTGTCGGCGAGCTCGGTCAGGTACTCGGTCAGCTCGGCCTTGGTGTTGCGCCAGGTGAAGTACGTGTAGGACTGCTGGAAGCCGACCGCGGCGAGGGTGCGCATCATCGCGGGGCGGGTGAAGGCCTCGGCGAGGAAGATCACGTCCGGGTCGGACTTGTTGATGTCCGCGATCACCTTCTGCCAGAAGACCACCGGCTTGGTGTGCGGGTTGTCGACCCGGAAGATGCGGACACCGTGCTCCATCCAGTGCCGCAGGATCCGCACCGTCTCCTCGACGATGCCGGCCATGTCGGCGTCGAAGTGGATGGGGACGATGTCCTGGTACTTCTTCGGTGGGTTCTCCGCGTACGCGATCGTGCCGTCGGCGCGGTGGCGGAACCACTCCGGGTGCTTCTCCACCCACGGGTGGTCCGGGGAGCACTGCAGGGCGAAGTCCAGCGCCACCTCGATGCGCAGCTCGCGGGCCCTGGCGACGAAGGCGTCGAAGTCCTCCAGGGTCCCGAGCTCGGGGTGGACCGCGTCGTGGCCGCCCTCGGTGGAGCCGATGGCCCACGGCACGCCCGGATCCCAACTCCCCGCGGACAGGGTGTTGTTCGGACCCTTGCGGAACGTGCTGCCGATCGGGTGGATCGGCGGCAGGTACACCACGTCGAAGCCCATCGCCGCGATGGCCGGCAGCCGCTCGGCGGCGGTCCGCAACGTCCCGCTGACCGGAGCCTCGCCGGGCTTCAGCACCGCCCCCTCCGACCGGGGGAACATCTCGTACCAGGACCCGAAGAGGGCCCGCTTGCGCTCGACCACCAGCGGCAGCGGCTTGGAGGCCGTCACCAGTTCCCGGAGCGGCCGCTTCGCGAGCAGCGCGTCGATCCGGGGTCCGAGGGCGGCCGCGTACCGCTCGGCGACGGGCCGGTCCTCGTTCCGCATCAGGTCCGCGGCGGCCAGCACGTGTTCGCGGCCGTCCCGCTTGGGGATCTTGGCGGCGGCCCGCTCGTAGAGCTCGGCGCCCTCCAGGAGGGTGAGCCCGGTGTCGATCCCGGCCGGGATCTTCACCGCCGCGTGGGCCCGCCAGGTGCCCACCGGGTCGCTCCAGGCCTCGACGGTGTAAGTCCACCTCCCCTCGACATCGGCGGACACCCGCGCCCCCCACCGGTCGGTGCCGGGAGCGAGCTCGGACAGGGGCACGGGGGGCCGCAGCCGCCCGCTCGGATCTCGGAGCACGACATGGGCCGCCACGGCGTCGTGTCCCTCGCGGAACACGGTGGCGGAAATCTCGAAGACCTCGTCCACGACCGCCTTGGCGGGTCTGACGCCGCAGTCGACGGCGGGGCGGACGTCCAGCACGGGAATGCGACCGATCATGATGGGATCACCTGGGGGCAGTTCGCAGGGCTCGGTGACAACAGGCCAGCCGGCATGACGGCTGGTAGTGCACGCTCTGTTCGCTCTGTTTCTAGCCGCTCGGAAGACGGCTGGGCTGCGGGCATGGCCGCTCCTGTCCGCGTTCACTCGGGTGGCGGGAGAGGTCGGGGGAAGGGTGCGCCGTGCGCGTACCCGGGGAGCCCTTCCCACTCCAGCCCGGCCCAACCCGCGTGCTCGGTCAACTACTCGTACGTACTGGAACGCCTGCCCGGTCTCCCCGGCTCAACACCTTCCGATGCTCCGTCAACTCGAAGGGGACTACCGGATGTCCACCGCCCCGTTGACGCCCGATGGACGCACGGCCGGAGGCGGCATGGTCCGGGGGAGGGGAGGACGCTAGCCTTCCGAGGGTGACGCTCGCGGTGCACAGCGTGGTGCGGCCGCTCCGATCCGTAATCCCCTGCGAAGGTGGAACGCGTGAAGGCTATCCGTCGATTCACCGTGCGCCCCGTCCTCCCCGAGACCCTCTCGCCGCTCGCCGACCTCGCGCGCAACCTGCGCTGGTCCTGGCACGCCGAGACCCGTGAACTCTTCCAATCCGTCGATCCCGAGGGCTGGCAGGCCGCCGGCGGGGATCCCGTCCGGCTGCTCGGCGCCGTGTCCGCCGCGCGGATCACCGAGCTCGCCGGAGACCGGCGGTTCCTGCGGCGGCTCGCCGTCGCCGCCGCCGACCTCGATGACTACGTCCACGGCGGGAGGTGGTACCAGAGCCACGAGTCCGCCGCGCAGTTGCCCGCCGGCATCGCCTACTTCTCGCCCGAGTTCGGGATCACCGCCGCCCTGCCCCAGTACTCCGGCGGGCTCGGGATCCTCGCCGGGGACCACCTCAAGTCCGCCAGCGACCTCGGCGTCCCCCTCATCGGTGTCGGACTCCTCTACCGGCACGGGTACTTCCGCCAGTCCCTCTCCCGGGACGGCTGGCAGCAGGAGCACTATCCGGTGCTCGACCCCAACGAACTGCCCGTCGCGCTGGTGCGCGAGGAGGACGGGAACCCCACGCGGGTGTCCCTGAGCCTCCCCGCCGGCCGGGCCCTGCACGCACACGTCTGGCAGGCCCGCGTCGGCCGGGTGCCGCTGCTGCTCCTCGACTCCGACGTCGAGGACAACGACGCCGTCGCCCGCGAGGTGACCGACCGGCTCTACGGCGGCGGGAGCGACCACCGGCTGCTCCAGGAGATGCTCCTCGGCATCGGCGGGGTCCGGGCGGTGCGCGCCTACTGCCGGATCACCGGGCATCCCGACCCCGAGGTCTTCCACACCAACGAGGGCCACGCCGGGTTCCTGGGGCTGGAGCGCATAAGAGAACTGGAGGGGCAGCAGGGACTCGGCTTCGACGCCGCCGTCGAAGCCGTCCGGGCCGGCACCGTGTTCACCACGCACACCCCCGTCCCCGCGGGCATCGACCGCTTCGACCGGGCCCTGGTCGCCCGACACTTCGGCGACGGCGGCGAACTGGCCGGCGTACCCGTCGACCGGATCCTGGCCCTCGGCGCCGAGTCGTACCCCGGCGGCGACCCCGGGGTGTTCAACATGGCGGTGATGGGCCTGCGCCTCGCCCAGCGGGCCAACGGGGTCTCCACCCTGCACGGCGCCGTCAGCCGGGAGATGTTCGCCGGGCTGTGGCCGGGATTCGACCCCGCCGACGTGCCCATCACCTCGGTGACCAACGGCGTGCACGCCCCGACCTGGGTGGCGCCCGAGGTGGTGAGGCTCGGCGCGAAGCAGATCGGCGCCGGCCGCACCGAGGACGCGCTCTCCGTCGGCGGCTCGCAGCGCTGGGACGCCGTCGCCGACATCCCCGACCAGGAGGTCTGGGACCTGCGCCGGGTGCTCCGGGAGCAGCTCGTCCAAGAGGTACGGGAGCGCCTGCGCGCCTCCTGGCGCCAGCGCGGGGCCGCCGACGCCGAGCTGGGCTGGGTGGACTCCGTCCTCGACCCGGACGTGCTGACCATCGGGTTCGCCCGCCGGGTGCCGTCCTACAAGCGGCTCACCCTGATGCTGCGCGACCCCGAACGGCTGCGCCGCCTGCTGCTGGACCCGGACCGGCCCGTGCAGATCGTGGTCGCGGGCAAGGCGCACCCGGCCGACGACGGCGGCAAGCGGCTCGTCCAGGAGCTGGTGCGCTTCGCGGACGACCCCCGCGTGCGCCACCGGATCGTGTTCCTGCCCGACTACGGCATGGCCATGGCCCAGAAGCTCTACCCGGGCTGCGACGTCTGGCTGAACAACCCGCTGCGCCCGCTGGAGGCCTGCGGCACCAGCGGGATGAAGGCGGCGCTCAACGGGTGCCTCAACCTGTCTGTCCTGGACGGCTGGTGGGACGAATGGTTCGAGCCGGACTTCGGCTGGGCCATCCCGACCGCCGACGGACTCGGCGCGGACGAGGACCGCCGCGACGACCTGGAGGCGAACGCCCTCTACGACCTGATCGAGGGCAGGGTCGCACCCCGGTTCTACGACCGGGCCGGACAGGCCGGACTTCCGGTGCGGTGGATCGAGATGGTCCGGCGCACCCTGGTCTCCCTGGGGCCCAAGGTGCTCGCGGGGCGCATGGTGCGGGAGTACGTGGAGCGTCTCTACGCGCCGGCCGCGCTCTCCCACCGCGCCCTGACCCCGGACGCGGCCCGGGACCTCGCCTGGTGGAAGGGGCGGGTGCGCGCGGCCTGGCCGCAGCTCACCGTCGAGCACGTGGAGGCCCTGACCGCGGGCCCGGTCGGCGGCACCGCCGAACTGGGGGCCACCCTCACGCTGCGCGTGCAGGTCTCCCTCGACGCCCTGGCCCCCGAGGACGTGGAGGTGCAGGCCGTCGCGGGCCGGGTCGACGCGCAGGACGTGATCCAGGGCGGGCGCGCCTTCCCGCTCAAGCCCGCCGGCGGACCCGACCTGGAGGGCCGCTGGTTGTACGAGGGCCCGCTCGCCCTCGACCGTACGGGGCCCTTCGGCTACACCGTGCGGATCCTGCCGGCGCACCCGCTGCTGGCGACCCCGGCAGAACTGGGCCTGGTCGCCGGGCCCGTGGACACGGACACGGGGGGCGGCGTCGTGCTGCGCTGACGGCAGCCCCCTCCGCCCGGACGCCCCGGATCCCGTGTGTGGATCCGGGGCGTCCGGGTGTTCGGACGGGGAGGGACCGTGAGGGTGAACCTTCGAACGCGCTGCCGTGCCGACCCGGTTCTCCGGGGCCCCGGCTCCTACGCTGCCCGCGGATGCCCACCGCACCAGGCATCCGAGGAACCCGAGGAACCCGAGAAACGGACTCCCCCATGCGTCTTCGTACCACCGCCACCGCACTCGTCGGCGCCCTCGCGCTGGTCCTGCCGACCGCCGGGATCTCGTACGCCAACGACCACGACGACCGCGAGAACCTCGGAACGCTGCACTACCGGTTCGCCGACGACGACGGTGACACCCGCCGCGGCCGGATCGAACCCGCCGACAACGACACCTGCTACCAGCTGACGAACGCCTCGCGGAGCCATCCGGCCTTCCAGGTGGAGAACGACACGGAGTCGCTGGCGGTGCTCTTCGAGGACCGCTCCTGCGGAGGCACGGCCGTGGAGACGCTGCAGCCGGGCGAGAGGGCGAGGGACCTGTCGGTGCGGTCGGTCTTCTTCAAGCCCTCCGACGACTGGCACCACGGCCACCACGACCACGACGGCGGCTGGGACGACGACCGCAGCATCGGCGGCCGCGCCGCCGCCCGGCAGGCCGGGGAGGCGCCGGACCTCTTCGACCGGATCTTCCGCTCCATCGGCTGACCCCCGTCCGGAGGTGAGGGCCCGGTACCCCTGGGGGTGCCGGGCCTTCGCGTACCGCGTTCCTCAGCCGGCGGTGGGCCGGCCCGCGCCGGACGACAGCCAGTGCACCACGTCCGCGGCCGTGTAGGGCTCGGCGTTCGGGGCGAGCTCCGGGAGGAAGGACAGGTCCTTGCCGATCGTCACCAGCGGGGGTTCCACCCGGCCGTGCGGCCGCCGCTGGGCCAGTCCGATCGTGGCCAGCAGGCCGTTGCACAGGCACTGGCGGCCCTTGGTGTCGGAGGCCCGGCCGCCCTTGCGGACGTACGCGGCCACCGGCTCGGCCGCGCACCGGTAGACCAGGCCGCGCGGACCCCGTACGGGAGTGCGCAGGAACCCGAGGTCGCAGACCCGGCGCCGGGCTTCGGAGACCTCCGGCTCCGAGACCGTCCCCGGCAGGTCCGCCACCTTGAACGGGAAGGAAGTCGGGGAGGCCTCGGGGTCGTTGCGGACCGAGAGGGTGCCGCCGTGGGCCCGGTCCAGCAGCTCCTCGCGCAGGTGGCGGGCCATCCCCGACTCCTCGCACAGGGCGAACGCACTGCCGATCTGTACCCCGGCCGCGCCCGCGGCGAGCGCCTCGGCCACGGCCCCGGGGCCGGCCTGCCCGCCGGCCAGCCAGAACGGCAGCCCGAGGGCCGCCATCTTGGCGAGGTCGGGGTCGTCGCGCGGACCGTAGACCGGCTCGCCGTCCTCGTCGAGTTTCATCGGCCCGCGCGGCGGGGCGCTGTGGCCGCCGGCCCGGCTGGTCTCGATGACGAAGCCGTCGGGGCGGGTGATCTCGTCCCGGGCCAGGTAGGCGGCCAGGACCGGGAGCGAGACGATGGCCAGCACGTGGGGGCGGCGCAGCGGCCCGGGCAGGTGTCCGGCGAGCAGGGCCGCGGGGTCGAAGGGGTGCTCCAGGGGCTGCTCGTCGCCCTCCACGTGGATCTTGCTCACGCAGCGTTCGTAGCGCGCCAGCCTTGAGGCGAGGGCAGGGATCTGACCGGGGACTCCCGCGCCCACGAGCACGTAGTCGACGCCTGCCAGGATCGCGCCGAACATCGCGGGGGCCGTGGCGAGCTGGATCTTCTCCAGGTAGTTGATGCCGATGACACCGTCGTGTCCCTCCTTGGCGAGCCAGACCTCGGCGAAGTTGCCGAGGACGGTGAGGATCTCGGCCTGCGACCCGCCCGTCGCCCGCAGTCGCGGGGTGGTGCGCATCGCCACGCCGTCCGCGAGGCCTTCCTCGCGGAAGTAGAGGTCGAGGGCGGACTGGGCGAGCTCCGGCAGCGGGAAGGCCGCCAGGGCCCGGCGGGCGTGGCCGCCGGGGTCGCCGGTCTGCAGCACGCGGGCCAGTACGACGTCCAGGGCCGTCCCGGAGACCACGCCCAGCTGGCCCTCGCAGGAGACGGCCCTGGCCAGCCGCCAGCCGGAGACGCCGACGCCCATGCCGCCCTGGATCAGCCAGGGGTGCTGCGCGGCGGGGGCGGTCGTGGGGGGCTGCGGCATGGGTCACGTCCTCGGAATCACCCGAACCTACGGGACCGTAGGTTCGCTGAATTCCACTATGACCCGGGAGCCGCCCGCCGAAGGGCGCCGAAGGTCCCGGCCCTCAGGGGCGCTGGACCTGTCCGGCGGGGGCTTAGGGAACGAGGGGTGGGAGGGGTGGCGCAGGGAGGAATGGAACCGGGGGGAATGGAACAGGGCCGCCCGGGGAGGTCTTCTCCCGGGCGGCCCCGTGGTCTAACGGTTCAGCTCTGGTTCACCGACGGCCCCGGTGGGGGTCAGAAGGTGAGCTTCCAGCTGTCGATCTTGCCGGTGTCGAGGTTCGCGTTGTCGTTGACACGCAGCTTCCAGACGCCCTGGGCAACCTCGGAGGAGGCGTTGACCGTGACGGCCTTGATGATGTTGTCCGCGCTGCCGCCGCTGCGGTTGTGCAGGTTGTACAGGGTGCCGTCGGGGGCGACGAGGTCGACCTTCAGGTCACCGATGTAGGTGTGGAGGATGTTGAGGTCCACCTTGAGGGTGCTCGGGGCGTTGCCCGTGCGGTTCACGGTGATCGGGGAGTCGACCGTCGAGTTGTCGGCGATCGCGTAGTCGGTGGTGTTCTCGAAGACGGTCTGCTGCTGGGTGCCGACCGTCCAGGTGAACGCCGCCGTCCCGGTCTGGTTCGCCGAGTCCTTCACCGTGATGGTCACGTTGGACGTGCCCGCGGTGGAGGCGGTGCCGGAGATCAGGCCGTTGGTGGCGTTGATCGACAGCCCGGCCGGCAGGCCGGTCGCCGTGTAGTTCAGGGCACCCGCGTTGGTGCTGGTGGCCTGGATCTGGAGGCTGACGGCGCTGCCCGTGACGGTGTTCTGGTTGCCCGGGTTGGTGACCGTGACGCCGTTGACGATGCGCGGACCGACGTTGATGGCGGCCCAGGCGTTCGCGGCGTTGTTGTACGTGGTCGAACCGGCGCCGTACAGGTCGGCTGCGGCCTGCAGGGTGGCGGTACGGGCGGCCGCGTAGTTGGTGTTCGACCTGAACAGACCGGTGGTCAGGGCGCGGAACCAGATCTTGGACGCGGCGTCACGGCCGATCGCGGTGACCGGGAGGCCGTCGGAGGTCGGCGAGTCGTAGCTCACGCCGTTGACGACCTTGGCGCCCGAGCCCTCGGAGGCCAGGTAGTACCAGTGGTTGGCCGGGCCCGAGGAGTAGTGGACGTCGATCGAGCCGATGCCCGAGTACCAGGCGTCCTTCGACGAGCCGTCCTTGCTCGGCTTGTCCATGTAGCGCAGCGGCGTGCCGTTGCCGCGGATGTCGATCTTCTCGCCGACCAGGTAGTCGCCGACGTCCTGCGGGTTGGCCGCGTAGAACTCGACCGCCGCCGCGAAGATGTCGGAGGTGGCCTCGTTCAGACCGCCCGGCTCACCGCTGTACGTCATGTTGCCGGTGACCGAGGTCAGGCCGTGCGTCATTTCGTGTGCGGCCACGTCGGTGGAGGTGAGCGGCTTGGCGTTGCCGTCACCGTCGCCGTACGTCATGCAGAAGCAGGAGTCGTCCCAGAAGGCGTTCACGTAGTTGTTGCCGTAGTGGACCCGGCTGTACGGGGAGACCCCGTCGTTGCGCAGGCCGTTGCGGCCGTGGACGTTCTTGTAGTAGTCCCACGTCACCTGCGCGCCGTAGTGGGCGTCGGCGGCGGCCGTCTCCAGGTTGGCCGGAAGGCCGTTGCCCCAGACGTCGTCGGTGCCGGAGAACAGGGTGCCGGTGCCGGAGGTGGCCCGGTTCAGGTTGTTGGTCTTGTGACCGCCGCGCGTGGCGTCGTTCAGCGTGTAGTTGCTGCCCGACTGCGAGGTCCCGATCGTCACCTGGCCGCTGTACATGGTGTTGCCGGTGCCGGTCTCGATGGCCTGCCACTCGGTGATCTTCGCGCCGGTCTTGGCGTTGGTCACCACGTGCAGCTCGCTGGGCGTGCCGTCGTGCTGGAGGCCGCCGACGACGGTCTCGAAGGCGAGGACCGGAGCGCCCTCGGCCGCCCAGATCACCTTGCGGGCGCCCTTGGTGGCCTTGGCGTCCTTCGCACCCTCGGCGTTGGCGGCGGAGATCGCCTGGCCCTCCGCGGCGGACGGCGCGACGGTGGCGGTGGTGTCCACCTTCAGGTCGTGGTTGGTGGCCTTGGTGACGCTCTTGGTGACGCCGCCCTTGGCGTGGATGGTCAGGTCACCGCCGAGCACCGGTATGCCGTCGTAGGTGCGCTCGTACGTGGTGTGGGTGGTGCCGTCCGCGTCCTTGACCACGTCGCGGACGATGAGCTTCTCGCCGCTGCCGAGGCTGAGCGCCTTGGCGGCCTGCACGGTGGTGGAGTTGGCCTCGGCCAGGAGCGTCGCACGCTCCGAAGCGCTGAGTTTGAGATTGGCCGCGCCCGGGTTGGCCTGGGCGACCGATCCGACCTGCGACGCGGTGGCGTCGGCGTTGGCTGATCCGGTCTGGATGCCTACGGCGAGGAGAGCGGCCGCGGCAACAAGCGCGCCGGCCGTGGTGGCACGCCGCTGGGGGGTGGGACTCAACGCAGACTCCTTCTGCAAGGGGGGTTCCGGATGGCTGGGTGGGCCTCCGGGCAGATCGGGCTGGTGCGATGAACGGTCGAAGAGTGCCACTTGGCAGCTGTGATGTCAGGGCCGCGTCAAAAGGTTGGCCGGAAATCGTTCGTTGTCCGAAGAGACGTATCCGGTATGCGGAACATTCACTTTGGGATGAGAGAGGAGGGTCCCCTGCCCGGATTGCGGACCCGCCCGCCGCTAACGCTTGGGCAACAAGACGCCCGGTTCCCGGAAACGGCGTTTACCGTACGGGTGTTTGTCGTACTGTTTCCCGGTGCGTCTGATGTCCACTGCCCGGGGAAGCCGCGGACCGGCGCAACTGTCATAGACCACGTGCCAGGGGGGCCCATGAGGCATGTCCATATACCTGTGCAAAGAGTGGCCGGAGCGGCCCGGGCGGCCATGCCGGCCCGGGGCCTCGGCGACAAGGCCCGCTGGTACCTGCCCGCCGCGGTGGCCGCGGACCTGATCGGCGCGGGAGTCCCCGTCGGCCTGGTCTTCGAGGCCGCCCAGCAGGCGCGGCCCTGGTTCTGCGCCCTCGGCGCGGCCCTGGCCTGGACCGGCGTGCAGCTGTTGCGCCGACGCTACGCGGGCCGTCTGCTCGGCGAATCCAGGGGAGTTCTGCCGGTCGTACACGACTGGCTGATACTGATCGGTGTGCTCGCCGTGGCCCGCGTGATCACGGGCGAGAACACCCCCCGGCTCTCCGCCCTCGGCGCCCTCGTACCCGCGCTGCTCGTCACCGTCGCCTGCCACAAGCTGACCTACCGCCACCTCTCCGCCGCCCGGCGCGAGGCCCAGGCGGTGAGCCGGGTGCTCGTCGTCGGCGAGCCCGCCGCCGCCGAGTCCGTCATCGGACACCTCGCCGCGCGCACCGACCACCCGTACGTGGTGGTCGGCGTGGTCCCGGTGGGCCCCGGCGCGATGGACCACGGGGTACCCGTGGCCGCGCGGCTCGGCTCCGCGATGGCGCAGTCCCCGAACGGGGACTCCACCACCGTGCTCGGCGCCGTCGCCGCCCACCGCGCCGACCTGGTGCTCGTCGCACCGGGGGCCCGGCTCGCGGGGGAGCGGCTGCGCCGGATCTCCTGGGCCCTGCACGACGCCGGACTCGAACTGGCGGTCTTCCCCGGCCTGGTGGAGGTCTCCGTCAAGCGGCTGGAGACCCTGTCCGCGGGAGGCCTGGCCATGCTGCGGGTGGCGCCGCCGGTGAGCCGGGGCGTGCAGCCCCTGCTGAAGTCGGTACTGGACCGGGCGGGCGCGGCGATCGGACTGGTCCTGCTGTCGCCGGCCTTCCTCGCGATGGTGCTGGCGATCCGCCTCGGCTCGCGCGGGCCGGCCTTCTACCGGCAGCGGCGCATCGGCCGCGACGGGGTTCCGTTCGTCATGTGGAAGTTCCGCACGATGGTCGTGGACGCCGATGCGCAGAAGGCCGAGCTGTCCGGGGCCAACGAGAACGACGGCCTGATGTTCAAGATGCGCCGCGACCCCCGGGTGACCCGGGTGGGCCGGCTGCTGCGCCGCACCTCCATGGACGAACTGCCGCAGCTGATCAATGTGGTGGCGGGTGACATGTCACTGGTCGGCCCGCGCCCGCCGCTGCCCGAGGAGGTGGCCGAGTACGACGAGGTCGAACTGCGCCGGCTCGCGGTGCGGCCCGGGATGACCGGGTTGTGGCAGATCAGCGGGCGGTCCGACCTCTCGTGGGACGAGACGATCCAACTCGACCTGCAGTACGTGGACAACTGGTCGTTCACCAGTGACGTCGACGTCATGGGCCGCACGCTCCGCGCCGTGGTCGACGGTCGCGGAGCGTACTGAGGCCCGGGGGACCCCCGCTTTGGGATCAGCTCTGCCCGCGCGTCGGCTCGTCGCCCTGCTCGCGCCACCAGGCGTACGTGGCGGCGATGCCCTCGCGCAGCGGGACCGCGGGCTTCCAGCCGAGGGCCCGCAGCCGGGTCACGTCCAGCAGCTTGCGGGGCGTGCCGTCGGGCTTGGAGGTGTCCCAGGCGAGCCTGCCGCGGAAGCCGGTCACCTCGGCGACGGTCTCCGCGAGGGCCTTGATGGTCAGGTCCTCGCCGCAGCCGATGTTCACCGGCTCGGCGCCGTCGTACTCGCGCAGCAGCACGGCGCAGGCGGCCGCCAGGTCGTCCACGTGCAGGAACTCCCGGCGGGGCGTCCCCGATCCCCACAGCGTGACCTCCTCGCGCCCCTCGGCCGCGGCCTCGTGGAAGCGGCGGATGAGGGCGGGCAGGACGTGCGAGGACTCCAGGTCGAAGTTGTCGCCCGGGCCGTAGAGGTTCGTGGGCATGGCGGAGATGTACGAGGCCCCGTACTGCTTGCGGTACGACTGGACCTGGACGATGCCGGCGATCTTCGCCAGGGCGTACGCCTCGTTCGTCGGCTCCAGCGGGCCGGTCAGCAGGGCGTCCTCGCTGATGGGCTGCGGGGCCAGCTTGGGGTAGATGCAGGAGGAGCCGAGGAACAGCAGCCGGCCGACCTCAGCGGCGTGCGCCCCGGCGACGACGCTCAGCTGGATCTTGAGGTTGTCCTCCAGGAACTGCACCGGGAAGGTGCTGTTGGCCATGATCCCGCCGACCTTGGCGGCGGCCAGGACGACGGCGTCGGGCCGCACGTCCCGCAGGTACGCCGCGGTCGCGGCGGCATCGCGCAGGTCGAGGTCGGTGCGGCCGCGGGTGAGCACCTCGTACCCGTCGGCGGCGAGCCGGCGGACGACCGCGGACCCCACGAGGCCGCGGTGGCCGGCGACGAAGACGCGGGCGTCCGGGGGCAGGAACGGCGAACTTGTCATACCGCCGATGATGCCAGTCCGCCGGCCGCGGTTTCTGCGCGGGAGCCCCGGCCCCGCTCCGGTGCCGCAGACCCCGGGTCCGCCCCGGCCGGTGCGGTACACACCGGCCCGCAAGGGGGCGATGGGGCCCGATCCGGCGGGAGGCGCTTCGGACGGAACGTGTACGGTACCCATCCGGTGCCCGTCCCCAGCCCCCTGGAGGCGGACCCGCGCAGCACCCGGCCCCGAGCCGCAACCGGGGCCCGGCACCGACCTGTACGACGAGGTGTGACCCCTCCCCATCCGGGGCCGCGCCCCGAGCCAGACCCGGGGCACCGCCCCGCATTGCAGCTCCGGCCCGTGCTCCGGGGCGCAGACACGACCGCACCGCAACGCAACGATCCCCAGGGGGACCCAATGGGCAAGACCGCGCTGATCACCGGCGTCACCGGGCAGGACGGCTCGTACCTCGCAGAGCTCCTGCTCTCCAAGGGCTACACGGTGCACGGTCTCGTGCGGCGGTCCTCCAGCTTCAACACGGAGCGGATCGACCACATCTACCAGGACCCGCAGACGGCGAACCGTTCCCTCGTGCTGCATCACGCCGACCTCTCCGACGGCGTCGCCCTGGTGAACCTGCTCCGCGAGATACGCCCCGACGAGGTCTACAACCTCGGCGCCCAGTCGCACGTCCGCGTCTCCTTCGACGCCCCGCTCTACACCGGCGACGTGACCGGACTCGGCGCCCTGCGCCTGCTGGAGGCGATCCGCGCGAGCGGCGTGGACACCCGTATCTACCAGGCCTCCTCCTCGGAGATGTTCGGCGCCACCCCGCCCCCGCAGAACGAGGCCACCCCGTTCCACCCGCGCAGCCCGTACGGCGCCGCGAAGGTGTTCGCGTACTGGACGACGGTGAACTACCGCGAGGCGTACGGCATGTTCGCCGTCAACGGGATCCTCTTCAACCACGAGTCCCCCCGCCGCGGCGAGACCTTCGTGACCCGCAAGATCACCCGCGCGGTTGCCCGGATCAAGGCGGGCCTCCAGGAGAAGCTCTACCTCGGCAACCTCGACGCCGTCCGCGACTGGGGCTACGCCCCGGAGTACGTCGACGCCATGTGGCGGATGCTCCAGCAGGACGAGCCCACCGACTACGTCGTGGCCACCGGCGTCGCCGCCACCGTCCGCGAGTTCGTCGAGGCCTCCTTCGCGCACGCCGGTCTCGACTGGAACGAGCACGTGCGCTACGACCCCAAGTACGAGCGCCCCAGCGAGGTCGACGCCCTCATCGGCGACGCCTCCAAGGCCCACGAGCTGCTTGGCTGGAAGCCGACGGTCCTCGTCGCCGAACTGGCCAGGATCATGGTGGATTCCGATATCCGGCAGGTCGAGGACCAACTGGCGGGCGCGAGCGTCCGGATCGACCGCTGAGGCCATATATTTCGCCTACGATTTGCCCTGTCCCGGTCGTTCGCGCCCCTGTCGGCGGGTGTGGCCGGGGCAAAACTGCCGTATGTCCGTAGTGCTCCATCCGTGCCGGACTCGTTGATTCCAAGTTGGTAGCAATGGGCCGGGCGTGGTGACCAGGCCCTCGCGTGAGCCCTAGTCTGCGCCAGTACATATGGCTGCTCTGATAGTTGTCGAACCAGCCATTCAAGCCGGGCAATTGCCCTGGGGGGCTCATGCGTAGATCCAGAGGGCTGACTGCTGCCCTCGCCCTGTCACTGGCCGGCGCCGGCACCGCGATAGGCCTGGTGCTGATACCCGAGGCGTCCGCCATCACGCAGCCGGTGGCCTTCACCGCCGACGACCTGCCGACGTGGCAGCCCAACGGGATCGTCTGGGCGATGGCCGAGGCCAACGGCACCGTCTTCGCGGGCGGCACCTTCTCGGCCGTCCGCCCGCCCACCGGCGCGGCCGGCGCCGAGCAGGAAGCCGTGAACTTCGTCGCGCTCGACGCGGCGACCGGCGCCCCCACCTCCTGCAAGCTCTCCTTCACCGTCGGCGAGGGCAGCGCGACCGTGCGCGCGCTCACCGTCTCGAAGGACGAGAAGACCCTCTACGCGGGCGGCTACTTCGGTGCCGTCAACGGAACCCCGGTCTCCAGCGTCGCCGCCATCGACATCGCGACCTGCACCCCCAAGGCCTCGTTCGACCCGAAGTTCCCGTCCACGGTGCGCGCGCTCGCCGCCACCGAGGACACCCTGTACGCGGCAGGAGACTTCAGCACCGTCGAGGGCGCGACCCGCGAGCGGTTTGCCGCGATCGACGCGACCTCCGGTGCGCTCAAGCCCTTCGTCGCCAACGCCGACGAGCCCGGCCGTGCGCTCCAGCTCAGCAACGACGGCAAGAACATCCTGCTGGGCGGTGACTTCTTCACCGTCAACGGCGCCCAGAGCCACGCGCTCGCCGTCGTGAACGCCACCACCGGCGCCGTCACCAAGACGTACGGCACCATCCCCTCCGCGTCGGTCATCAAGTCCATCGCGGCCGACGCCACGGGCTACTACACCGGCGCCGAGGGCACGGGCGGCTTCGACGGCCGTGTCGCCCTCGCCACGGACTTCAGCGAGAAGTGGCGCGACCAGTGCCTGGGAGCGACCCAGTGGGTGCTGCCGTACGACGGAGTCCTCTACAGCTCCTCGCACGCGCACAACTGCAGCTCCGAGGGTGAGTTCCCCGACGGCAAGCGCCACTTCCTGCTGGCGCAGCTGACCGACTGGGGCAACGGCGGCCTCGACGCCCCGTCGGCCGTGAACGGCTTCGTGCGCAGCCCGGGGAAGCTCGGCTGGCACCCCACCGCCAACGACGGCCTCGGCGAGGGCATCGGCCCGCGCGTGATGGCCATCGCGGAGAAGAACACCACCAAGTACATGTGGGTCGGCGGTGAGTTCACCCTCATCAACGGCAAGGCCCAGCAGGCGCTGACCCGCTTCGCCTCCACCGGCGACGTCGGCGCCCCGACCACCCCGGTCGCCAGCGTCTCCAGCGTCAAGCCCGGCGAGGTCCAGGTCCGCTGGCGCACCAGCTACGACGCGGACGACAGCAAGCTGACGTACCGCATCTACCGCAACGGCTCCGCGACCCCGATCGCCACCGTCAGCGCGAGCTCCCTGGAGTGGCTGCGCCGCCAGGCCTCCTGGACGGACACCACGGTCAATGCCGGCGTGTCATACAGCTACCGGGTCACCGCCACCGACGCCGCGGGCAACACCAGTGCCCGGTCGGCCACCGTCTCGGTCGCGGTCCCGACCTCGGTCCTCGCGTACCCCAACCAGGTCCGTGAGGACGGCGCCCACCTGTACTGGCGCTACGACGACGTCGTCAGCCCGTACGTGGCCGACTCCTCGGTCTCCGGGAACACCAGCGGCATCCAGCTCAACGCCCCGGCGCTGCGGCAGACCCCGGGTGCGATCACCGGCACCAGCACGGCCATGGGCTTCAACGGCACCAGCCAGCAGGTGTACAGCGCTCACCGCCAGACGGTCGGCAGCAGCTACACGCTGGAGACCTGGTTCAAGACGAACACCACGCGCGGCGGCAAGCTGATCGGTTTCGGCAACAACCAGGACCGCAACAGCAACAATTACGACAAGAACATCTACATGACCAACACCGGTCGGATCTTCTTCGGGGTCAACTCGGGCGGGGCGAAGACGATCTCCACCGGCCTGTTCGACACGTACAACGACAACAAGTGGCACCACGTCGTCGCCACCCAGGGTCCCGCCGGCATGGCGCTGTACGTGGACGGCCAGTCCAAGGCCTCCCTCAACGTCACCGGCTCCCAGCAGATCGAGGGCTACTGGCACGTCGGCGGCGACAACCTCGCGGGCTGGGCCTCCCGGCCGACCAGCAACTTCTTCGCCGGCCAGATCGACGAGACGGCCGTCTACCCGAAGGTGCTGACCGAGGCCCAGATCAAGAACCACTTCAACCTGGCGAAGACCGCCACCGACACGGTCTCCAAGGTCACCGCGACCGAGGACACCTACATCAACCAGGGCGCCCCCAGCACCGCCTACGGCGCGTCCACCTCGCTGGCCGTCCGCGGCACCTCGGCCTACGAGACGTACCTGCGCTTCGACATCCCGGCCGCCCCGGCCGGCACGGTGCTGAAGTCCGCGTCCCTCCAGATCAAGACCACCACCGTGGCGAGTGCCGGCACCACCGACACCGTCTCCGTGGTCCCGGTCACCGGTACCTGGAGCGGGGCGGGCACGACCTTCAACAGCAAGCCCACCCTGGGCACCACCCCGCTCGGCTCCTTCGCGGGCGTGCCGGACGGTTCGGCGGTCCAGAGCACCTCGCTGAACACCACCGCGCTCTCCGCGGTGCTGGGATCCAGCTACAGCCTGGGCCTGACGAGCACGGGTACCAACCCGCTGTGGCTCTGGTCCTCGGAGTCCACGGCCGTGGACGCCAAGCCGCAGCTGACCCTCACCTTCGGCGCGAAGTAACCGCTTGACGGAGTGCGGGGCCCGGCCGTTCGGACGGCCGGGCCCCGCACACCCATCTCATACGTACGGGAGCCACCTGATGTACCGACGCTCCGCAGCGGCTGCTGTCCTGCTGGCCGCCGCCCTGACGCTGACGGCCTGCAGTTCGGGCGGCGACGGCAAGGCCGAAGCCTCGGCCGTCTCGCCCAAGCCGCCGGCCGCCTCGTCGGCCGCCGACCCGGCCGACGCCGCGAACACCCCGGCGCCGCCCCCGGCGGACGCGAAGCCGACGGGTCCCGTCCTGCCGGACACGAAGCTCGTCCCCAAGACGGGCAGCTTCACCGCGCCGGAGAAGCAGTACCTGAGCGGCAGGGTCCCGGAGAAGATGGACCCGGCGGCCGTCCTGCAGGGCGGCCAGGAGGCCTGCCAGCGGCTGGAGCGCACGGCGAAGCGGGACAAGGACGCGGCGGTCGGCGCGCTCGTGGCCGGGGAGATCCCGGGCGCGAAGGACGCGATCACCTTCCTGTGCCCGGAGCAGAAGCCGCTCCTCGCCACGGCGGCGAAGGGCTTCCCGGACGGTACGAAGCAGTCCCCGGCGGCGGGCACCTACCGCGCGCTGACCCAGAGCACCACGTGCACCTGGGAGGCCAAGTCCAAGGAAGGCGCCGCCCTCGCCTCGGGCCCGCAGACCCCCCTGAAGCCGGGCGACAAGATCACCGCCAAGATCCCGGCCGGCACGGCCCAGTTCGTCTCCAACGGCTGCTACGCCTGGATCCCGGCGTAACCCGGAATCGAACCGGACGCCCCCACCGCGCGGACCTCTTCCGGGCAGTGGGGGCGTTTTCGTTCCCGCATCGGGGGCATCCGAGCCTCCACAGGGCGGGGCCACCCGTCCACGACGGTGGAGGCGAATCCCATGAGGGGCATCAGCGGTTGCATAGGCCTGATCGTGGTGGGGGCCATCCTCACCTTCGCGAGCGACTGGCAGCTGCAGAGCGTGAACCTCGACCTGGTCGGGGTCATCATGATGGTCGCGGGCATCATCGGCCTCGCGGTCTACGCGAGCGTTCTCAAGCGCCGTCGCGTCGGCGCCCTCCCGGTCGTCGACGAGACCCGCCGCGGACTCTGAGGCACGAACGAGCCCCGGGCAGAGCGGCAAGGCGACCACCACGCGGCCGCGACCGGGCGATGTCGCCCGGCTCCTCAGCGGGAGATGCGTCCGTAGACCTCCAGCAGCGTGTCCAGGACCGCGTCCATCGAGAAGGCGGAGGCCGCCAGTTCGCGGGCGGCCTCCGAGGCCGTGGCGTTAGCGGCCGGGTCCAGGAGGGACAGGACCGCCTCCGCGACGCCTGCCGGGCCGGGCTCGACCGCGCGGCCCGCGCCCGCGCGGGCGATGTCGCGGGCCAGGCCGTTGGAGTGCGTGACCACTGACGGGACGCCCACCGACAGGGCTTCCAGGACCGACATCGGGAACGGCTCGTCCACCGAGGGCAGTACGTAGACGTGGGCGCGGCGCAGCTCCGTCAGGACCTCCGCGCCGGACAGGGCGCCCGGGACCGTGAAGCGGGAGGAGAGGCCGAGGGCGCTCACGCGGGCCCGGACCGCGGCGAGTTCGCCCTCGTCCGGGCCGGCCACCACGAACTCCGCGTCCGGGTACGCCGCCAGCACGGCCGGGGCGGCGTCCACGAAGTCCACCGGGCGTTTGCGTGCCTGCAGGCGGGCCGAGTAGAGGATCCGCGCAGGCCCGGACAGGGCGGGGCGTTCCTCCTGGGCCGGGGTGCCGTTGACGAGGCGGACGGTGTTCGGGAGCGGCGCCCCGACCACCGCGTCGAGGCCCTCGCGCTCGTGCGGCGTGAGGTAGAGCAGCGCGTCGGCGCCGCGCAGGAGGCGGCGTACCGCCAGCGCGTCCAGCACCTTGGCCAGCAGTTTCCCGCTCGGGTCGACCATGCCGTGGGTCTGCAGGACCAGCGGCGTGCCGGCCCGCAGCGCCGCGAGGGCGACGGGCAGGGTGACCAGGTCCCGCGCCAGGTGCACGTGGACCAGGTCCGCGCCCCGCACCAGGCGGCCCGCGGAGGCGAGCAGGGCCGGCGAGGTCATCCCGCTGAAGCCCAGGGGGAGCAGGCGCCGGGCCGGGAAGAGCTTCGCCGGGACACCCTCCACCGCGGTCGGCCACGGGTCCGGGAAGCCCTCGCCCAGTGCCAGCAGGTTCGCCTCGTGCCCGTGGGCCCGCAGCCCCTTGGCCAGGTTCAGCGCGACCCGCACCGGCCCGCCGAAGGCGTGCGTGGGGGAGTGCAGGGTGACGGCGTGCAGGACTCTCACTTGGGCTCCTCGACCGGGCGGCGGTGCCCGTCCTGGGTCTGCAGGGTCAGCGCGGGGAGGTCCTTGTGGACCACGGACCCGGCGCCCGCCACCGCGCACCGGCCGATGGTCACGCCGGCCAGCACGGTGGCCCGTACGGCCACCCACGCACCGTCCTCGACGGTGATCGGCGCGTTGCGGTAGCGGAAGTCGGCGGCCCGGTGGTCGTGCGAGCCGGTGCACAGCATCGCCTCCTGCGAGACGCAGGCGTGCGCGCCGATGGTCACCGGCTCCAGGTTCAGCACCCAGGCGCCCTCGCCGATCCACGCGTGGTCGCCCACGGTCAGCTTCCAGGGCCACAGCACCCGCACCTTGTGGCGGATCAGCACCCCTTCGCCGATCCGCGCCCCGAAGGCGCGCAGCAGCGCGACCCGCAGCCGGGCCGGGCACAGCCAGCTCATGAAGAGCGTGTTCATCACGGCGAACCAGAGCGCCTGCGTCAGCCGCCCCCGCCCCTTGTCGTATCCGGCCAGCGTGAAGGCAGGAAGATCACGCACAGGCACCCCTCGTACTCCGGCCCCCGACGGCGCCCTCGAAGGCGCCTCCCCGGGCGCCGAGCGCCCAGACTAGACTGCGCCCGGATCAGGCACAGGGGGTGGGGGCAAGCGTGGCGAGCGACATGCGCGAGAGCGCCGTCAGGCCGGCGCCACCGCGCCCCGGTGACGAGAAGAGCTGGGGCAAGGTCACCACGCCCCGCACCCTGCTCTCCCGGGCGCTCTCCGTGCCGCTGGCCCTCGGATTCACCGTCTTCCTGCCCCTGTTCGTCGCCGTCCAGCCCGGTGCGGGCCAGCGCGACGCCGCCTTCTGGCTCCAGCTCCTGCTCACCATGTACGCGGGCGCCCGGCTCTCGGCGATGGTCCTGACCAGCCGTCGCAAGCTGCTCCAGGGCTCCTTCTGGCTCTTCGTCTACATGGCCATGGGCGTGGCCCCCCTCGCCCAGGCCGTCCTCGGCCAGGTCCCGACCCCCGTCGTCGGCCCGCGCTCCGACCTCACCGCCGCCATCGGCCTCGTCCTGCTCGGCTGCGCCGCCTTCGACGTGGGCGTCCTGCTGGCCCGGCACCGGCCGGCCGGCCGCGCCGGCGGTTCGATGAAGGAGCCGCGCCCGGTCATGGCGCACCGGCAGCGCCTCCACCTGCTCACCGCCGTGGCGTTCCTGGGCGGCGCGGCCCTGATCGTGAAGCTGGGCGGCCCGGCGGTGTTCTTCTCCAGCCGCCAGGAGATCATCGCGGGCATCGAGGAAGCGGGCGTCTCCCAGGACGGCCAGGCGGGCCAGGCGCTGCTGCGCGGCTTCGGCACCGTCCCCGCGCTGCTGGCCCTGCTGCTGTACACGCGCTGGCTGATCACCTCGAAGTTCGCCCGCCGCAAGGTGTCGATCATCGTCACCTGGTCGGCGCTCGTGGTCCTCAACCTGATCGTCAACAACCCGATCTCGAACCCGCGCTACTGGTTCCTCACGGTCATGTTCGCGATGCTCTTCACCGTCTTCCCGGTGAGCGCCGCGATGTACCGGGTGGCGCTGTCCATGGCGGTGGTGATCGCGCTCCTCGTCTTCCCGTTCGCGGACCGCTTCCGCTACGACGAGAAGAACTACAAGCCGGTCGAGACGACCTCGTTCCTGGAGCCGATGGCGCTCAAGGACTACGACCAGATCGGCATGTTCGCGAACACCATCACCTTCTCGGAGTCCGGCCCGGGCCATTCCTACGGGCGCCAGCTCGCGGGATCCGTCTTCTTCGCGGTGCCGCGCTCGGTGTGGTCGGGCAAGCCGCGCGACACCGGCGTGATGGTCGGCCAGTGGATGGGCACGGTCAACACCAACCTCTCCTCCCCGATCTGGGCCGAGCTGTGGATCGACTTCGGGCCGCTGGGCATGGGCGCGGGGCTCCTGGGGATGGGGTACGCCTCCGCCCGCGTCGACCGGCGGTACGCGAAGCGCGCCCGGCGCAGCTCGCCGCCGGGCAGCCTGATCTCCACGGTGGTCCCGCTGGTCGCGGGCTACTCCTTCATCCTGCTGCGCGGGCCCCTGCTCCAGGCCTCGGGCAGGATCGCCATCGCGGGGATGTGCCTCGCGCTCGTGGCCACGTACCGGCAGGACAGGGCCACCGCCCTGCGCTGACGCCGGCACCTGTAGCCGCTCCATGAGTCCGCCGCGCCGGCCCGCTTCGCGATGGACACCACGAGCTTGATCCGCGGCCGGGAGGACCATCAGCAGCCCATGCGGGACCTGTTCGACCTGCTCGAAGAGGGCTTCGGCGACACCCAGGCCTGACCCTGCGCGCCGGGACGACACCCGGGAAGGCCGTGGGGAAGGCCGCCGGAGAAGTCGCCCGGACCCCGCGTCTCAGGCCGCCCGGACCGCGTCCGCGGGACGGGCCCCGGCCGGTGCGGAGGCCGGCAGCCGGGCCACGCGCAGCCAGCCCGCCGCGGCCTTCGAGGCGGAGCCGAGGGCGAGCCCCCAGGCGGCCCCGGCCACGCCCCAGACGGCGTACCCGCCCAGCAGCAGCCCGACCGACAGCAGCGAGAAGACCACCTGGAGCGAGAGGGTGGCCTTCGGATTCAGCACCCGCAGGGTCAGCAGCGCACAGGTGCCGAGCCCCATGACGGCGTACTGCGCGCCCGTTGCGGGCAGCAGCGCGGCCGCAGCCCGCCAGGTGTCGCCGAGCAGTTCGCGGCCGACCCGCTCCGGCAGCGCGTACAGCACGGCCCCCCACGCGGCGCCGGTCACCGCGAGCGCGCCGCCCATCAGGGCGGTCAGCCGGACCACGCCCCGCTTCCCGGAGGCCCGGCCGACGACCGGCGGGCCGAAGGAGTTGGCGGAGTTGAACAGCACGTTCAGCGGCCCGAAGAGGGTGGTGGCGCCGCGCAGCGCGCCGACGGCCAGCGGGGTCGCGAAGACGCCGAGGCCGAGCACGGCGAGCTGGCTGGAGCCGTTGCCCACGGCGAACTCGACCACGAACCGCTGTCCGAGGTACCCGCGCCGCAGGTACGGGCGCAGGTCGATGGCGCCGCCGGCGGCGCCCCGCACCGAGGACCGCAGCAGCCACAGCCCCAGCGCGAGGGCGGGCAGCGCCGACACCCCCCACACCAGCACCAGCCGCCCGGCCGAAGCGCCCTCGGGCTGGAGCAGCAGCGCCGGCACCACGCAGGCGAGGCGCAACGCGTCGGCGGCCAGCGCCCGCTGGGGCGCCCGCAGCGCGGAGAAGCAGTAGCGCAGCCCGTCCTGGAGCAGTACCAGGGGCAGTACGAGTCCCAGCGCGAGGAATGCCCGGCCGGTGGCCCCGGGCAGCAGCAGTCCCACGAGGGCCACTGCGGCGCCGACCGCGGCCGAGGCGGCCCCGGTGAAGGAGAGCCCGGAGCGGCAGGCCGCGGCGAGGCGGTCGGGGTCCTTCTCGAGCACCAGGGTCTGGCCGACGTAGGCCATGTTCAGGCCGAGCAGCACGGTGAAGGTCACGTAGACCATCGAGAAGTCGGCGAAGCCGGCCGCCGAGGAGAGCCGGGCGGCCAGCACCAGGACGAGGATGTTCGTGGCACTGGACGCGGCCTGGTCCAGTACCGAGGCGACCGCCGCGAGGCCGCGCCGGCTCACCGCCGGCCCGTGCGGACCGTACGCAGGGCGACCGTGTCGGTGCCGTCGCCCTGGATGTGCTGCGAGGCGTCGGCGGCGGCCACCTCGTACGGGATCGGCTGCGGCTCCCGCGAACCGGGCGGGGGCGGGGAAGGAGGCGCAGGCCGGGGGTCCTCGGCGGCGGGGCCGCCGCCCTTGGGGGCCCTGCCGAGGCCGCGCTTCTTCTCGCCCGGAAGCGGCGCGTGCAGGACGGCGCCCAGCACCGTGCCGCCGGCCCCGCTGATCAGCTCGCGGATGCGGGAGAGGTCGGTGCGGCGCACCGCACCGGGATTGCAGACCACCAGGACGCCGTCCACGCGGTCGACGAGCGCGAGGGCGTCGGCGTAGGAGAGCACGGGCGGGGCGAGCACCACGACGGTGGCGTTGGGGGAGTCGGCCTCGGAGATCAGGCGGGTGGCCCGCTGCGAGGTCAGCGCGCGGGGCACGTTGCGCACCCGCTCACCCGGGATCAGGTCGAAGGTGCCCGACTCCCCGGCGTCCACGAGGAGCTGGCGGCCGTCGGGCCACTCGGTCTCCCCGTGCTGCGCACCCGCGCCCGCCTGCGACTGGCTCCAGCGCGGCCGGCCGGCCGCGTCGGTGGGCAGCTGGCTGGCCAGCACCGGGGTGCGCAGGTCCGCCTCGATGAGGAGCACGTCCTTGCCGGTCTCCGCGAAGGAGGCGGCCAGGTTCACCGCCACGGCGGCGGCGATCTCGCTGCTGCCGCGCGGGGCGACCACGAGGAGGCGGCGCCGGTCCGCGAAGCGGGAGTCGTAGGCGAGCCGGAAGGCCACCGAGCGGAACTCCTCGGCCAGCCGGGGGTCTTCCTCGCCCGCCGCGAGCAGCGGACCGCCGTCGGCCTTGCCCCGCGGCAGGGAGCCCAGTACGGGCGCGCGCAGGGCCCGGGCCACGTCGCCCTCGGAGCGCGGCGCCGGGTCGAAGACGAGGCGCACCCAGGCGCCGAGCAGACCCAGGGCGAGACCCACGGCCGCGCCGAGCGCGAGCGACATGGCCAGTCCGGGACCGTCGGCCCCGTGCGGCGGGACGGCGGCGCTGGTGACCCGGCCCGGGGTCATGTCCAGGGCCTGGAGCTTGGCGATGTTGCCGTTGAGGGTGTTGATCTTGCTCTGCTGGTCGGTCTTGGCGGAATACGCGGCGTCCCGCGCGGGACCGGCCGGCATGCCGGTGATCTGCTTGGAGAGGTCTTCGAGCTGCTTGGCCACGGGGTCGCGCTGGTCCTGGTAGCCCTTGACCATCTTGTCGCGGGTGACGTCGAGGGCCTCCTGCCGTTTGAGCAGGTAGGCCTCGGTCATCGCGTTGGCGCGCTTGGCGGCCTCGGCGGGGGTGGCGGCGGTGTAGGTGAAGCGGAGCACCATCGTCTGCGGGGGGTTGGTCACCTGCAGACCGGCGCGCAGGGCCGAGAAGTCGGTGGCGGAGACCCCGAGCTTCTTCGCGGCCTCGTTGGCTATGGAGCTGGAGAGCGCGACCTGGCGCTCCGAGCCGATGTTGATCGCCTTGTCGGGGGCGAGGCTCGGGTTGAAGGGGTCGTCGGTGGGTGCGCGCAGCACGATGTCGGCGGTGGCCACGTAGGTGTCCGCCGTGGAGACGCCGAGGTAGACCCCGCCGAGCAGGCCGATGCCCACGCCCGCGCCGATGAGCCGGCGGTAGCGCAGGAGCTGGCGGAACTGGTCCCGGAGCAGGTCCGGTTCGTCCTCGGCCGGAGCCGCTGCCGGGCGGTTGGTCTCGATCACGGCCGGGGACCCCCAAGTGCTTCGTCCATCAGTGCGTCGATGCGGGCCAGGCCCGCCTCACGGCTCAGGTGCGCCGCCACGTGGCGCGGCCCGGCCGCCCCCAGGGCGTCCGCGCCCGCGGGGTCCTCCGCCAGCGCCCGTACGGCCTTCAGCAGGGCCTCCGGGTTCTCCGGCGGTACGAGCACACCGGCGCCCGAACGCTCCACTTCCTGGGCGGTCCCGCCCAGCGCGGCGACGGAGGCGACGACGGGACGGCCGGCCTGGAAGTACGAGGTCAGCTTGGACGGCACGCTCATGTCCATCACGGCGGCGTGCTGCGTGACCGCGAGCACGTCCGCCGCGGCGAGGATATCCGGGAACTCGCCGTCGGCGGCAGGCGGGATGATGTCGAGATTGGGAACATCGGCCGCCAGGTCGGCGAGGGCGGCACGCTGGCTGCCGTCGCCCATCAGGACGAAACGGACGCTCGGGTCCAGCCGGGCCGCGCCGACGAGGACCTCGAGTCCCTGCTTGAGCCCCATGTTTCCGGAATGCAGGACGACGGTCTGGTCGGGGGCCCACCCCAGGTGGTGGCGGGTCCGCCCGCGCGGCTTGGTGGGCTGTGCCACATGGGACCAGTTGGGGACGAGCCGGATCCGCTCGGGGTCCACGCCCATGCCGACGACCCGGTCGACGAAGGTCTCGTGGATCACGCCGACGAGCGTGGCCCGCTTCAGCGCGCTCGCCTCGGCCCGCCCCGCGAACGCGGCGGCCTTGTCCCCGCCGCTGATCCCGCTCTGCGCGGCGGCGGCGCCCATCAGGTCCTGGACGACCGGAACGAAGGGGACCTTCCAGCGCGCCGCGAGGCGGGCCGCGACCAGGCCGCCGGCCAGGCTCGGCATCTGGGCGAGGACCGCGTCCGGCTTCGGCATCCGGGGCGGGGCCACGGAGCCGTGCAGCAGAATCGATCCTTCGAAGAGTGCCCGGCGGAGGGCGGTCTGACGCGGAGGCACGGTGTGCGCGCGCCGGTGCACGGTCACTCCCGCGCGCTGTTCCGTGCGCCGTAGCGCCCCCTTGTACTCCGGCTCGACGGACCAGGCCGGGTAGTGGGGCATGCCCGCCAGGACGTGGGTGTCGTGACCGAGACCGGCCCAGTGCTCCGCGATCTGAGTGGCGTACGGGCCGATGCCCGTGTGCTCGGGGGCGTAATTCGTGGAAACCAGCAGTAGGCGTCGCTGACCGGATTTCGACACTCGACGTCCCCCTCTCACCTGGATGATGCGCACGTCACCCTATTCGTTCACCGGCACCACGGGGAACGTGCACGCTATTGTCTGCTAATCCGCCACACCGGGGTGTGCGGCTTCTGGGGGATAACACGTGACGGAGCGGGACATGTCCGAATTTGCCGAGACTGGGCGCAGACCTCACCGGATCGGCTACGCGCCGGGTGCCTACGATCTCTTCCACATCGGACACCTCAACATCCTTCGGCATGCCCGGAGTCAGTGCGACTACCTGGTGGCCGGCGTCGTGTCCGACGAAATGGCGGAACTCGCCAAGGGGCGCCGCCCGGTGATCCCGCTCGTCGAGCGGCTGGAGATCGTCCGCAGCGTCCAGTACGTGGATGCCGCTTTCGTCGAGACCGTTCCGGACAAGGTCGAAACGTGGAAACAAGTCCGGTTCGACGTCATATTCAAGGGCGACGACTGGCGCGGCACCCCCAAGGGCGACCAGCTGGAAAGGGACTTCGCCGTGCACGGGGTCGAGGTCGTCTACTTCCCGTACACGGTCCACACCTCCAGCACGCAGCTGCGCCGGGCCCTGGACGTGCTGTCGCAGCCGCTCGCCACGGAACAGCGGGGCTGAGCGGAGCGGCGCCCGGGTCACCGCGAGCGGCGGGCGCCGGCTCCCCGAAAGCCGGCTCCCCGAAAGCCGGCTGCCCGAAAGCCGGTCTGCCGGACTCCGGCCTCCCGAACGCCGGTCCGCCGGGCGCCGGTCACCTGGGGACGGCGCTGAGCTCCCGGAACCACTTCGCGAGGAACGCCACCAGGAACAGCGCGGCCATCACGCCCGCCCCGGCGTACACCCAGCGGAACAGCCCGCTGCCGCCGAGGAGCAGGAACACCAGGCAGAACACCCCGTAGTCCACGGGCAGCAGCGCCACCGCGCGCAGGGTCGACGGCGCGGCGGCCGCGCTCCCCGGCGCCGGCTTCGGCTTGAGCTTCTCCGTGAGCAGCCCCCCGAAGAAGGTCACGACCGCGGCGAGTTGGAAGCCCAGGGGCACCAGCAGCCAGTCGGCCGCGGCGGCGCCGTCCGCGCCGGTGCCGATCCCGTAGGACCCGGGGAAGCGGTAGAAGGCGATCAGGACGCAGGTGTGCAGCGAGGTGAGCTTCGCGCAGTCCACGACGTGGTCCAGCCACTCGCCCGCCGCGCTCCCGCCCCCGCGCAGCCGGGCGAGCTGTCCGTCGGCCGAGTCGAAGGCGAAGCCGACGGCGAGCAGGGCCCACACCGCGATGCCCAGCCCCCACGAGGGCGACACCAGGGCGACGACGGCCGCGCCCGCGAAACTCAGGGCGGCGCTGATCAGCGTCACCTGGTTCGGGGTCAGCCCGAGCGCGTACGACCCGGCGGCCAGGTACCGCCCGACGGGCCGGTTGACGAACCGGGAGTACAGCGACACCCCCTTCGCCGACTTCTGCGCCCCGCGCAGCTCCCGCAGCGCGGTCCCGACACTCGCCATCGACACGACCCCTCGAACATCCGTATATCCGTGCGTATGAAGGGCACATCATCGCAGGGCGTCCGCGGGCTCCCGCTCCGGGTCGGCCGGATGCGGCCCCCCGGAGACCGGGACCCGAGCCCGCGGACCGCAGACCGGGACCCGAGCCCGCGGACCGGCAGACCGGAGCCCGCGGGACCGCAGACCCGGGCCCGGCCTCTATGCCGGCCCGCCCACCACCTTGAGCAGCAGCACCGCGCGGGCCGGTACGGTCACGCTCTCGCCCCCTCGGTGCACGGTGGCGGGCGCCGCCGCCTGGTCCTCCCGGGAGGTGTCCAGGACCAGTTCGTACGCCCGGCCCCACGGCGCCCCCGGCAGCACCCACGCCACCGGCTGGTCCCCGGCGTGCAGCAGCGCGAGGAAGCTGTCGTCCGTGACCTGCCGCCCGCGCTCGTCGCGGCCCGGGATGTCCTGCCCCGACAGGTACAGGCCCAGCGATCCGGCCGGGGCGTACCAGTCCCGCTCGGTCATCTCCGCCCCCGCCGGGGTGAACCAGGCCAGGTCCCGCAGCCCGTCCGCCCCCTGCGAGCGCCCCGAGAAGAACGCGCGGCGCCGCAGCACCGGATGGGCCCGGCGCAGTGCCAGCAGCCGCCGGGTCAGCGCCAGCAGCGCCTGCCAGGAGGGATCCTCCAGCAGCGACCAGTCCACCCAGCTCGTCTCGTTGTCCTGGCAGTACGCGTTGTTGTTGCCGCCCTGCGTCCGGCCGAACTCGTCGCCCGCCACCAGCATCGGCACACCGGTCGACAGCAGCAGCGTGGTCAGCATGTTGCGCAGCTGCCGCCGGCGCAGCGCCGCGATCCGCGGTTCCGTGCCCCCGGCGGGCTCGCCCTCCACCCCGCAGTTCCAGGACCGGTTGTCGTTGGTGCCGTCCCGGCCCTCCTCGCCGTTCTCCTCGTTGTGCTTGGACTCGTACGACACCAGGTCGCGCAGGGTGAAACCGTCGTGCGCGGTGATGAAGTTGACCGAGGCGTACGGCCGCCGCCCGCCCCACGCGTACAGGTCGCTCGATCCCGACAGCCGGTACCCGAGGTCCCGTACGTCGGGCAGCGCGCCGCGCCAGAAATCCCGTACGGCGTCCCGGTAGCGGTCGTTCCACTCCGTCCACAGCGGCGGGAACGCCCCGACCTGGTACCCGCCCGATCCCACGTCCCACGGCTCGGCGATGAGCTTCACCCGCCGCAGCACCGGGTCCTGGGCGATCACCGCGAGGAACGGCGAGAGCATGTCCACGTCGTGCATCGAGCGGGCCAGCGCCGCCGCCAGGTCGAAGCGGAAGCCGTCCACCCCCATCTCCGTCACCCAGTACCGCAGCGAATCGGTGATCAGGCGCAGCACGTGCGGCCGCCCGGCGTGCAGGGTGTTCCCGCAGCCGGTGTAGTCCGCGTACCGGCGCTGGTCCGACTGGAGCCGGTAGTACGCCCGGTTGTCGATCCCGCGCAGGGACAGCGTCGGGCCCAGCTCGCCGGCCTCCGCCGTGTGGTTGTAGACCACGTCGAGGATGACCTCGATCCCGGCCGCGTGCAGCGCCTTGACCATCCGCTTGAACTCGCCGACCTGCTGGCCGGCCGTGCCGCTCGACGAGTACGCCGCGTGCGGGGCGAAGTAGCCGACCGAGTTGTAGCCCCAGTAGTTGCGCAGGCCCCGGCGCAGCAGGTGGTCCTCGTGCGCGAACTGATGGACCGGCAGCAGTTCCACCGCCGTCACCCCGAGCCCGGTCAGGTACTCGATCGCCGCCGGGTGGGCGAGGCCCGCGTACGTGCCGCGCAGGTGCTCGGGGATGCCGGGATGGCGCATGGTGAAGCCGCGCACGTGCAGTTCGTAGATGACCGAATCGGCCCACGGGGTCTTCGGCCGGACGTCGTCCGCCCAGTCGTCGTCGTCGTGGACCACGACCCCCTTCGGGACGTGCGGGGCCGAGTCGCGGTCGTCGCGCACGGTGTCCGCGATGTACTGCTGCGGCCAGTCGCGGACGTGCCCGTACACCTCCGGCGGCAGCAGGAAGTCCCCGTCCACGGCTCGTGCGTACGGGTCCAGGAGCAGCTTCGCCGGATTGTGGCGGGCACCCGTCCACGGGTCCCAGCGCCCGTGCACCCGAAATCCGTACCGCTGCCCGGGGCGCACGCCCGGCAGGAAGCCGTGCCAGATCTCGTGGGTCAGCTCCGTCAGCCCGCACCGGCTCTCGGACCCGTCCTCGGCGAAGAGGCAGACCTCCACCGCCTCCGCGCCCTGCGCCCACAGTGCGAAGTTGGTCCCGGCCTTCCCGTCCGGCCCCTGGTGGAACCGGGCCCCCAGCGGATGCGAGGAGCCGGGCCACACGGGTGGTCCGGGCCGGGTCCGCTCCCGTACCGCCGCCGCATGGCCTCTGGCCAGGCCGTTCGACGTCCCGTTCCCGGATCCGTTCCCGTTCCCGTTTCCGTTGGCGTTCCCGTTTCCGTTTCCGTTCCCGGTCACTGTGGGATGCCCGGCCCCGTTCGGATGCCCGGTCCCCGCGACGGCTTCCACCGCCTCTTGCTCGGCTGCGCTCGACACTGCCCGCCTCCACGGCTCTCGGTACCTGCGGGGGTGGGGGAACTGCGGCCCCGGCGTCCCTGCCGCGGCCCGCCCCCGTCTGGTCCTTCCCACTGTTCTGCCCGGACTGTCCTGCCTGGAACGTGGGCCGCGCCCACGTTTCCCCCGGAGGGGCCCGGTCGTTGGAGGGACGTGACTCTTCTGACGAGGCGGGCAGGGGCGGGCTTGGCCGCCGTGGCGGTATGGGCGGGCCTCCTCGGAGGCCTGGCCGGATGCACCGAGAACGGCGGCTCCCCGATCGAGATCCAGCTGCCCGGCAAACCCCGGTCACCGGACGAGGCGATCAGGATCAGCCCTGACGACAACGCCAAGGGGGTGCCGGCCGAGGGCCCGCTGAAGGTCTCGGTGCCCGAGGGCCGGCTGGAGCGGGTCGTGGTCACCAAGGTCGAGGACGCCCAGGAGGAGAAGGTGCCCGGCGCCATCGCCGTCGACGGGCTCAGCTGGAGCCCCGACCCGGCGTCGGGCCGGCTCGCGCTCGCGGCCAAGTACACCGTGGACGCGGTCGCGCTCGACGGGCACAACCGCCGCCAGGCCCGGCACACCACCTTCACCACCTACGTTCCCGAGGAGCGGTTCATCGGCTACTTCAAGCCCGAGAACCGCTCGACCGTCGGTACCGGAATGATCATCTCCTTCGGGTTCAGCCGGTCCATCGAACGCCGCGCCGACGTGGAGCGGGCCATCACGATCACCTCCGACCCGGCCGTGGAGGTGGTGGGCCACTGGTTCGGCGACGAGCGCCTCGACTTCCGGCCCAAGACGTACTGGAAGCCCGGCACCGAGGTCACGGTCAAGCTGAACCTGCGGGACGTCGAGGGCGCCCCCGGTTCCTACGGCATCCAGGACAAGACCCTGCGCTTCACCGTCGGCCGCTCCCAGATCTCCACCGTCGACGCGGCCGCGCACACCATGGAGGTCCGGCGCGACGGCGAGCTGCTGTCCACCGTGCCGATCACCGCCGGGGCGCCGAAGAACATGACCTACAACGGCAAGATGGTGGTGATGGAGCTCTTCGACGTCACCCGGATGAACGGGCAGACCGTCGGCTTCGGCGGCGAGTACGACATCCCCGACGTCCCGCACGCCATGCGCCTCACCCGCTCCGGGACCTTCCTGCACGGCAACTACTGGGCCAGCCCCGACACCTTCGGCTCCACCAACGTCAGCCACGGCTGCATCGGACTGCGCGACGACAAGGGCGGCGGCTCGGACACCCCGGCCGGCTGGTTCTTCGACCGGACCCTGGTCGGCGACGTGGTGGAGGTCATCAACTCGCAGGACAAGACGGTCGCCCCGGACAATGGTCTGGGCGGCTGGAACATGTCCTGGCCCGCCTGGGTCGCGGGCTCGGCGATCGGCTGACCCCCCGCCCCGACACGGGCCGCTCAGGCACCCCGCACCGCCCCCGCCGCACCTGCCACCCCGCGCCCGGCGTCCCGCGCCGACACCCCAGTCGAGTGATTGTCGTACCGCAATGCCGTAGCGGGGGAGTGTCGGTCCCCCCGGCTCGCCGGAGCCCGCCGCCAGCCTGTACGGGCCCCACCCGCACGCGGCGGCAGGCAACGGACGGAGCGTCATGTCAGCAAGGAAGTGGACCCTCGGGCCCCTGGGGCTCGCCCTCGGGGCCGTACTGGCCGCAGGCGCCCCGGCCCTGGCGGCGCCGGCCGCGCCGGGCCCCGGCGGGCGCCCGCCCGGGCCCCGGCCCCAGGGGGCGGGCCGCGGGCGGCGGGGCCGCGGGGCGGGCGGGGGCGGGGCCGGGGGGGGGGGGGGGGGGGGCCCGCGGGTCAGCCGGGTTCGGGTAGGGCCGCG